>NZ_CP024962.1:0-300000 GCF_002804205.1 Entomoplasma freundtii | reverse complement strand
TTGTGGTCCCCAAAATATTCAGTATAGATTTTATTACATTCCACAAAATCTTTGATATCGGCTAATAAAACCAAAGTTTTAACAACATCATTTTTTGTATAACCAGCTTCAATTAAAATATTATCGATATTTTCAAGAGCATTTCAAGCTTGGTCTGTTACCTTTTCGGGCATTTTCATTGTTTCAGGGTTAAGACCCAATTGTCCTGACGTATAGAGGAAACCATTTTCGAGTTGGATTGCTTGACTATAAGGCCCCACGGCCTTAGGCGCTTTATCAGTTTCAATTATTTTCATTTTTGTTTTTCTCCTTTTGCAATCGTGCTAAAAAACTACAACCTAATTATCTTTTAATTTTGTGAAAACGGTCTTGAAAAGATAAAGATATTTAAAGTGTCAAAAAGTTGTTAGCCTTGAGCAACACACCAAAACTTAAAACAGAAAGTAAATAACTTGAGTTGCTTATATTTATAACTAGCCTCGATTTAATTTTTACATTTATCCTAATCTTAATTAATCATTAAGCTTAATTATTACTTTTACCAAAGAACCACTTATGTTTTAACTTAGTTATTTGCTTTTACTAATTTTTAAGCCCATTTTTGTCTTCTTATAATTTTGTTGAAAAATAAGTCAAACTGCGCTTTGACAAACCCGTAAAATATGACTAGCGCGACCTTTCAAAGTTACACTAAAATTTGGTCAAGCCTCTTAACTATCGTTATTTTTGGCCTTGTCTGATCCTTGCGTACCTATTTCATTAAAAAATTAGACCAGCGTTATTCGAGTGAAAGCTAAAGAAATTTAGGTTTTTTCAATCTCCTTTATTAGGTCTTGAAAACAACAAAATTGCAAATCTAACACCCCCAATGGCTTTTTTTGGAAAAAAAGGTCGATTCCCAGAGTTTCACTTTTAAGTGGGTAAAATTAAAATAAGGTGAAACCCCGAGAAAGGAAGGCAATATGAAGTGAGACACGCTATCAACTAAAAAAACGCTTGCGGAAGATCTGATGATGGAAAAAGATTTTTTGACCGCAAAAGATGCTAAAGAAATTGTTGATATCATTTTCGATTCAATCGCTAATGATTTAATCGAAAAACATGTAGTGGAAATTCATGGTTTTGGTAAATTCAAAACCGAACATGTAAAAAAACGCGTCGGGGTTAATCCAGCAACTGGTGAAAAAATTATTATTTCTGCACGAACAAAACCAAAGTTTATAGCTTCAAAAACCTTAAAAGATGCCATCGATCCAAACAATTGGTCAAAGGTCGAAACAAAAGTTTCAAAGAAACATAAAAAAGCCCTTTCCTATGTGAACCGTATGACAAAGAAATATGCTCATCAACTTTCAAAACAAGTTCCTAAAGAAATCATGTCAGTCACTTTTGTGGAATTAGAAATGCCAGAGAGAGCAAATGTCGATGGTTCGTTAGAAATTAAGGAAGCCCGCAGCGACTTAATTAAACATGCTAACGAAACTCGCGATTTATTTTTTCATGGACGTCCAGAACTTGAAGAAGTAATTCTCGCTGACTTAACCAAACGTGAACTACTTGAGTTTATGCGCGAGGCGGTCAAAGCAAACCCAAAAGACGCAAGACTGTAGAGGAAGCGGAAGTGACAAATATATCACAATCATCGTCTACAGTCTGACTTTAATTCTTAAATCCCAGTCCGCTTCTGGGATTTTTTATCCTTTACTTTTTAAAAAAATATTCAGTTATTGAATATTTTTGGTTTACAATCACCGCATAAAGACTTTTAAGTTTTTAACTTTTCACCACAATTTGTTGAAAAGACTAATAATGCGAGGTAAAAGATGATTCTAGACCAACTTTTTGAAATGACACAATCTTCTGAAGAAAATCTAAACCACCGTTTAGCCAGAGTCATAATTGATGAACTATTAATAAATCGCCAGTTTAAATTAACGGTAACCACTTTAAGTCAAAAAGCCAATTGTAGCCAACCCTCAGTATCAAGGTTTGCTAAAAGTTTAACTGGCCAATCTTATAAGCATTTTGTGAACTTAATTAATGAAGAGGCTCCTAGTTACTTTTTGATATGAAATCGGGAAAAAGAAACCATTGACGATGGCAAAAATAAAATTATCCAGGCTGTTGTGGAAACATTAGACTACTTTAAAAGTGAAGAAATCGAAGCGATTTCGCGATTAATTATCCGATCAAATAAAATTAATGTTGTTGGTATTGGGGGTAATCGCACGATTAAGACCGAGGTGGAACACAAACTTTCGCAAGTCGGTAGACATGTGATGTTATCGAGTGATTGACACCAACAATTAATTAATCTTAACTATATGACCAGCAATGATTTGGTAATTATTATTAGTTATTCGGGTGATAAACGCGAATCAAATCAAATCGCTAATGAAGCCAATAAACGCAAAATTCCACTAATTTTGTTTAGTGGAGACTTTAATTCTGAACTTATTAATAAAGCTCAACACTATGTTTGTATAAAATCTGGAGACCCTAAATATCGTTCTTTTTCCTTTGCTGCCAAGCCTGCGGTAATGGCTGCTTGGGAAATTATTTTCAAATATCTCCTCACTTTAGACATCCAAAGCGAAGAAATCGTTGAAGCATGAAGTTGAAAAAGCGCTAAATAGGCGCTTTTTCATTTGGAAAATATTCCGAAATTTCTTTCAAAATTAAATATACATTCCGTGAATATTTTTATAAAATTTTGTTTGGAGGATTATAAAAGTGAACAATCAAGTTTTCAATAAAGATTACATTTACTTAGATGTTGATTTAAAAGATCAAAAAGATGCTTTTGAATTTATTGCTGAAAAAGCTTATTCGTTAAATCTTGTCGCAAGTAAAGAATCTTTAATTAAAGGTTTTGAAGCCCGTGAAAACGAAGGTTCAACTGGCTTTGAGGATGGTTTTGCCATTCCTCACTCACGTATTAAGGAAGTTAAGCAAGCTGCTGTTTTTGTTGTACGTTTAAAAAAAGCAATTGATTGAAATTCAATGGACGGGAAACCAACCCAAATTTTAATTGCTTTACTAGTGCCAGAAGGACCCAACGGGGATCAACACCTAAGTATTTTAAGTGATGTGGCCGTTAAGTTAATGGATGAAGAATTCAAAACCACATTAAACAAAACCGAAAGTGTTGAGGAAGTGTTGCAAGCCTTAAACAAAGAAAAAAACGCAACTACAAATGAGGTTTCAGAACAAGCAAATACTAGCAAGTCGTTAAATATTCTTGCCATTACTGCTTGTGCTGTTGGAATTGCCCATACTTTTATGGCCGAAGATAAACTCTTGAAGGTCGGTAAAGAAATGGGCCACAATATTCGCGTGGAAACTCATGGTTCAAAAGGAGTCGGTACTCCTTTTACCGATGCAGAAATCGCTTCAGCCGATGTAGTTATTTTTGCAACCGATGTTAATGTCGATAAAGATCGTTTTGGGGGAAAGAAATTCTACCAAACCGGAGTTGCAAAAGCGATTAAAAACCCTACCGAAATTATTAATAACGCCATTGAACAAGGAACAATTTTAGATCTTGGGACAAATGGATTTGATAATTCAAAAGGTAAAAAAGCAAGTAGTGGACCAAAAACTGGTTTACTACAACATATTTTGGCAGGGATTTCATACATGATTCCAGTCATTGTTTTGGGGGGAATCTGTTTAGCCTTCAGTTTAGGACTAGCCAAAGCTATTTGGGGTCCAGAAGCTGGAACCAAAGGACCAATTGTCGGGATTGATGCTAATGGTAACGATATTTATAAATCGCCATGAGGTCCATTAGCAGTTCTAGAATTAATTGGAGCTTCAGCCTTTACCTTGATGATTCCTATCTTGGCAGGGTTTATTGCTAACTCGATTGCTGGTCGTGCCGCAATTGCTCCAGCAATGGTTGGTGCCTTTATTGGTAACGATGCTGGAAAATTCATGCCTTTACCTGGGATGAGTGCTGTCCAAACACCAACAGGGTTTGTAGGAGCACTAATTGCCGGAATTTTGGTCGGTTATTTTGTTAAATGAGTAAACACTTGAAAAGTGCCAAGATCACTAGCACCAGCAATGCCAATTTTCTTCATTCCTTTGATGGCTGGAATTGGGATTTCACTATTATTCATTTACGCAATTGGTGGTCCAATTGGCTTTGTCATGGACAAAATCTCACACGCTATCAATAGAGCCTACCAAGGAAATGTCGGAATCTGAGTTGGATTAGGTTTGGGTGCTGTCTTAGGAGCAATGGCTGGTTTTGATATGGGTGGTCCAATCAACAAGATTGCCTTTGTCACTTGTGCCGCTTTAGTTACTGATCATATTTACCAACCAATGGGAGCAATGGCTGCTGCCATTCCTGTCGCTCCAATGGCTATGGGATTGTCAACTTTATTATTTAAAAAATTCTTTACTGAAGAAGAACGTAACCTAGGGGTAGCTGCTCTAATTATGGGAACAATCGGAATTAGTGAAGGCGCAATTCCATTCGCCATTCGTGACCCACGTCGTGCTATTATCGCAAACGTGTCAGGATCATTAGTAGCCGGTGGAATTGCTGGAGCATTTGGAGTAACCGATGCTGCTGCTCATGGAGGACCAATTGTCGCTATTCTTGGAGCCGTTCCTTACGGATTAATGACTCTTTGATACTTCTTGGCTGTTATTTGTGGAGTTGCTGTTACTACATCAGTTTACGGACTATGAATGAACTTAGATGCCCGCAGAGGTAAAGGGGTTGGTTTTGAATTAATTGCTGAAAATGAAGCAAAAGCCAAAGCTTTACCAAACAAAAAAGCAAAATTATTCAAAAATAAAAAACAAGCAACAAACGCTCAAGCATAGTAAGCGAAAGCGAAACTATAAACTAAAAGGAGAAAAAAGATGAAGAAAGTACTTAGTCTTTTAGGTAGTTTAGGTTTGGTCGCCACTACAGCTAGTGTTGTTGTGAGTTGCCAAACTAAAATAAAAACCAGTGAATTGGAAAAATATGCTAAATTGATGGAAGAAGTAAAACCTACAATGAAAATTTTGGGTAAAGATCTTCCTTTAAAACCACTCGATTTCAAGAAATATGTTATTCAAGAAATTCAAAAATTTTGTCAAGATAACAAATTAGATTCAGAAGTTTATATTCCTTTTGCTGATTTAAAAACTTTGTCTATTAACGACCAAGAAATTATCAAAAATGGAAAACTTATAGTTGATGAAGATAAAGAATTATCTAAAGATTTATTTAAACCTAGTGAAGGTGAAAAAAGTGTGCCAATCACTGTTTTAATTCAAAATGTCACATTTACCTTTAATTTAGCAATCTTTGAATAAAAAATAATAAGGACACAGAAAGGTCCCCTAAATAAATGAATCTATTAACTAAAGAACGGGTTCTTTTGGAATTGGATATCAAAAACAAGGATGAGCTCTTTGCTCAAGTTGCCAAAATGGCTTTGGCAACTAATATTGTTCAAGATAGCCAAGAATTAGTAGTAGCATTTAACAATCGTGAGGCGGAAGTTTCAACAGCTTTTGAGAATGGTTTTGCCATTCCTCATGCCCACTCACCAATCATTTTGGAGCCAGCAGTTTTCTTTGTGAGATTTCAGGAACCGATCATTTGGGATGGCGTTAATCAAGTTTCTCAAGCAATTCTGTTATTAATTCCTGATCGAACTAACGAAACTAACAAATCGACTGACCAAACCGATATTCATCTAGATACCTTAAGTGGGATTGCTATCAAACTTTTGGATAAAGAAATTTGTGAAAAATTAAAGTTTTCTCATGATGTAGATGAAATTGTGACGTTAATCAATCAACCTGCCGATTTAAGTCACCAAACCGATAATCAGTCTCAATCGGAAAATTCACTTAGTCGTCTTACTAAAGTTGTAGGGATTACTTCTTGTGCTACAGGGGTAGCTCATACTTATATGGCCCGTGAAGCTTTGCTTAAGGCAGCTGAAGAGTTAAATTGAGATCTACATATTGAAGCCCAAGGGCAAAAAGGTCCTGAGTTTATCCTCACCGATGAACAAATCCAAGCAGCCGATATGGTTATTTTGGCAACAGACATTGGTGTGGAAACTGACCGCTTTATTGGGAAAAAAATTTATCGAGTTGGTACAAAAGCAGTTGTTAATAAACCACTTGAAGAACTTCAAAAAGGCTTAGCACAAGCTAAAATCGAACAAAATCTTGGGGAAGCGAAAAATCTTGATAATTTTGTTGTCAAAGATAAACAAAAATGAGTTTCTCATATCATGAATGGTATTTCCTATATGATTCCCTTCATTGTCTTTGCTGGTTTAATTTCAGCAATCGTGAGTGGAATTGGAAGTGCTGCCAAAATTGATTTAAATGGCGATAATTTCTTAGCCACTTTAAACCAATTTGCCGGTATCGGTTTTACCGTTATGATGGGAGTGGCTGGAGGTTATATTGCCAATTCAGTTGCTGGGCGTTCAGCTATTGCCCCAGCCTTTATCTTAACAATGGCTGGAAATAACCCTAAATTAGTTTGACAAGGTTATTTCAAAAATGTCATGGTTGATAATCCAATTACTGGTAATTTCGAAAGCATCAATGCTTTGATGCAACCACTAAATATTGTGGGGGCCATCATCTTTGGACTAGCTGTTGGCTATACAGTTAAGTGAATCAATACAAAGTGAAAAATTAACAAATATATCCAACCAATCATGCCAATCATAATTATCCCTGTCTTTTTAACTTTGATCTTTTGATTAGCCTGAATGTTTACTTTTGGACCTTTAATCGGTGTGGCTTTAGGTTACTTTAACTTTGCTATTATGAAAATGGAAGCTAGTGGAGTAGGAATGGTCTTTGTCGGTCTCGTCTTGGGCCTACTAGCTGGAGTTGATATGGGTGGTCCAATCAACAAGATTTCCTCATTCGGAGCAACTGCTTTGATTCCAATTGATAATGGAATTGCCATGGGTTGTGCGGCGGCAGCTTTTGGTGTAGCGCCATTAGGTTGCGGAATTACCTCCTTATTATTTCGAAAAAAATTAAATGAAGACAAAGGCATGGCCATCAATACAACCATCTTAGGCTTTATGGGTATTAGTGAAGGGGCAATTCCTTTTGCCACAAAACATACCTGAGCAGTAATTATCCCAAACATTGTTGGAAGTGGTGTCGCAGGAATGTTGGCCGGTCTCTTTAAATTGAGAGGACATGTTGGGGCTTGAGGAGGACCTATTATTGCCATCTTTGGCGGTGTTGACACCACTAGTGGTAGTTATGTAGGAATTCCTTTATTCTTGTTAGCGATTGCTGCCGGAACCTTTGTACATATCATTTTATTCCGCTTATTATTTAGTTTAAAAAACGGTGAAAAAATTGAGTTTGGTAAATTAAAGTTAACAAAAAACCAAACCAAAACTAAAATTGCAAACCAAACAAAACAATCAGAAATTGTTCACAATTAAATCTTAAATTTGCATTTTCTTTCATAATGAATTTTAATTATATATACAATAAAAAGACTCCTTAATTAATAAGTAGTCTTTTTATTTGCGAGAAATAGAAAGCTAAATGAGGAAAGCTATGGAACAACAAAAAATAATTGAATTCCAGGCAAGTGATTTTGAAGCGGCTTGGGAGAATACACCGACCTTAGTAAATAAAAAGGCGGCCGAGTTTCGCCTTTGTTATATTTGTAAGTATCATTTGCAAAAAAATTTAGCTGAGCATTTATTAATGAACCATGATGGGTTTAATTGAACCCTTGATTTAATTAATGCTAAAAAACCATTTTTACAACCAGATAATTATATTGCGGTGCATTTGAATTGTGTTCCGAACCGACGCAGTCTAGATTCAAGAAAACAAATTAAACGAGTTCTCAAAACACCTTGGAAATTTGACGAAAGTTGAATTGAAGATAACTCAGTAATTGATACAACGAAAAATTAGCCATCGCTTTGTAAAGCCTGGCTAACAATTAATTATAAGAAAAAAACGCTACTTAAACTTTCGGAAAGTGGAATATTTTATACTTATCTTGATGAAGGTAAGCGCATGAATTTCTTTAAATTATTGTTAACTTACAGTAAAAAGTACCCAATTCAATTTGGGTTTTTGATATATTTCATTATTTCAAATGCCATTTTTATTGCCTCAATTTCTTTCTTGACAAATATTGTCATCAAACAAGCCATCTATGACTATGATCCTAATCAAGGACATAATTATGGTATGGTGTGATGGGGTTGACTTTTAGTTACTTTTGGGGTGCTAATCATCCTTGGCTTTGGCACATTTATGAAGGATTATTTAGGCAATATCATTGGAGCCTATATCGAGGTTGGCTTACGAAACCAAATGGTTAGTCGCCTATTAAACCAAGATATTTCTTATTATTCTAATAAGAAAATTGGGGAATTAATGACCAAAATTATTAATGATACCGGTGTCATTGGAGCAGAGATTAATGGCTTACTTTCTTCCATTATTCAAGCCCCGCTTGTTCTTATTTTTGGTACAATTTCACTTTTTTTAATCGATCCTTTATTAGCTGGGGTGGCTACGGTTTTAATTTACTCAATGGCCTTTTCACTAGTTTTAATCGTGAAAAGTTACCGCAAACATATTCTTAAAACACGAACTATCATGACCCATATTAATGGGGATATTACTGATAAAATTGGGGCGATAAAATTAGTCAAGTCTTCAGGAACAAGAATTTATGAAGAAAACCGCATTAATAGTATCCATGAGCCTTATGTTCAAGCTTATAAACCTGTGGCTAAAACTGGCGCCTCGTTAATTACGGTATTAACCGTTTCCGACGTTATTGTTTCATTGGTTGTTATTTCAGTCGCTACTCTAGTTTATGGAATGCATCAACATAATGTTGTCAAATTGATGGCTAATGTGATTCCAATTGTTTCAGGTTTAACAGCCTTAACGAGACCTTTATGACAAATATCAGGAATTATTCCTGGCTTAGCTCGTGCCAGTGCTTCCACAG
The DNA here is from genome assembly GCF_002804205.1 of Entomoplasma freundtii. Lineage (GTDB taxonomy): Bacteria > Bacillota_I > Bacilli_A > Mycoplasmatales > Mycoplasmataceae > Williamsoniiplasma > Williamsoniiplasma freundtii. Next base: position 291,008 of record NZ_CP024962.1, on the reverse strand, counting down.
AACGAATTCAAGTCATCTTACAGGGTGACCCCTTATTAACCGATAATTATGGGAAAGGAAAGCGTTTGCGTGGAGGAATCAATACTATTGAAATGAATAGTATTGCCTTTCGTTATCCTGAAAATCCTAATCGGCTAGTGATTCCAAAAACTTCGTTAATTTTTGAAAAGGGCAAATCCTATGCTTTTGTTGGCGAAACCGGAAGTGGTAAGACAACTATTTCGAAACTTTTACTCCGTTTTTATGATCCAACTGATGGTCAAGTCATCATTAACAATCAGGACCTACGTAATTACGATTTATCGTCTTATTTAAGATTTGTTGGTTATGTTGAACAAGAGCCACAAATCATTTATGGGGACGTTTATGACAATGTGCGTTATGGAACTTTTAATTCTCGAAAACGTGATGTAATTGAGGCTTGCAAGAAAGCTAATATTCATCACCTTATTGAAAGTTGACCGAATGGATACCATACCATTTTAGGTGAAAGAGGTCTATTATTGTCTGGAGGACAAAAACAACGGCTGATTATCGCTCGGATTATTTTGAAAAATCCTGATTTATTAATTTTGGATGAAGCCACTTCTTCTTTAGATAATATTGTGGAAAAGGAGATTCAAAAGGAACTTGATAAATTAATGGAGAAAAAAACTACCATTATTATTGCTCACCGTCTATCGACAATTAAAAAAGTGAATCATATTTATGTGTTAGGCGCTGATGGAGAGGGTATCATCCAAAGTGGTACTTTTGATGAATTAATTGGCCAGCCCGGAACCTTTAAGTCGCTTTGAGACGCCGGATTTAGTTAGAGTCAAGAATAAGGAGATTCAAAATGTTTGGTTGAAAACGAAAAAATCAAAAAACTTTACCGGCTTTGCGTAGTCTAAGTTTTTTAGAAAGTGCTTGGATTACTAATTTTTGAATGTTTGATGATTTAATCTACTTTACTGATGCCGATCTCGTTCATCCCGTTTCAACTCTAAATACATTGCCCTTCGAAGAACTAAAAACGTTTTTATTGAACCAAAAATCTGATTTTCAAAGTGATTTTTTTCAACATCCCCATCAACTAATTTCTAGCCCACTTAAAGCTAATAAATCGGGCTTAACATTTTATCGCTTATTCAATGGCTATCTTTATAATATGAACTTTATCAAAAACCAATTATTAATATCCTTAATTCAAGAAGGTGACAAGGGAGGCGTTTTCTATAATGCCCGTTTAATTTACCAAGATATAGTTTTGCTCGGTTTTTTAAATCACCATTTGATGGGAAAAAATATCGTTGATAAACGTACCTTACAAATTCAAGATGCTCATAATTATCAAGTTTTCCCAGAAGATATTAAAAAAATTTGTCGGGTTGGTGAACATGAAGTTTATCTTAATAATAAACGACAAGTAATTTTCAAAAAGCAAATCATCTTTGAAAGTTTAGATGAAATTAACATTGCCGCTTATAGTCCATCCAAATTATTGGTTTCCGAAAAACGGACACAAACCCTTTTTCTGCTCAGTGGATCGCGGTTCCACATTCGTCAAGATATTTGAAAAGGTAATTATTTTTACCAACTTTATGTCTTTAATGAACAAATTATTGCTGGTAAACCACTTTATGACCAACAAAAATACATAAATTATAATCTACCCGTCATATTCATTTATTAACCTCCAATGCTTATTTAGAAAAATGTTAAAATAAATCTGATACTTAAAAATCGGAGGATATTAATGAAAGTACTATGTTATGGTATGCAAGAAGCAGAAATACCAATTTTTGAAGAAGCAAATAAAGGGTATAATTTCGATCTACACTTTACTAAAGAATTGCTAAATAAAAAAAATGTTGAAGATGTTAAAGGTTATGATGCCTTAGTTCTCTTTGTCAACTGTGATGCAAGCAAAGAAGTTCTACAAAAAATTAAATCACTTGGTGTTAAATACATCGTGACAAGAACCGCTGGATTTAACCACATTGATTTGGATGAAGCTACAAAATTGGGTTACACAATTTGTCGTGTTCCTCAATACTCACCAACTGCGATCGCTTCGTTAGCTTTTGCAGGAGGATTAAGTTTATTACGTAAAATTCCTTATATCTACGACCAAACTAAAAAAGGAAACTTTAAAATCGATAGTCAAATGTTTGCTAAAGAAGCAAAAAATTCAACTATTGGTATTTTAGGAACTGGGAAAATTGGTTTTGAAACTGCTAAAATGTGAAAAGGAATGGGTTCAAAAGTGATTGCTTATGACCCATATGAAAACGAAGCAGCAAAACAAATCTTGGATTACACCACTTTTGATAATGTTATTAGCCAAAGTGATTTGATTTCAATTCACATGCCTTACTTCAAAGGTAAAAATGATGATATCATCAATGCCGATGTCATTAAAAACATGAAAAAGGGAGCAATTCTTGTTAACAGTTCACGTGCTGAATTAGTTTCATTACCAGCAGTAATCGCTTCACTAAAAGCCGATCACTTAGGAGGATATGCTACTGATGTCTTCCCTAATGAAGCAGAAATTATTAATAATAATTTTAATAACAAGTTCCCTGAAAACTTGAAGGTGATTGAAGAACTAATCAGTCTTTACCCAAAAACACTAGTTTCACCCCACGTAGCTTACTTTACTGATGAAGCTATTAAAAATATGGCTGAAACTTCATTCAAAAACTTGGACCAATTAATTAAAACTAATAGTTGTGAAAACAAAATTAACTAATTAAATTGTTTAACAAAAAACACTGACGTTCGTCAGTGTTTTTTGTTATCTAATTGCCAAAGGTTTACTGGTTAGAGTGTCCTTAGACTTTTTGGTAGTAGTTTGGTTCTTGTTAGAACTCGTGCTTTTGGCTGAGTTATTAGCTTTTCCTTCTCCACTAGTACCTTTGGTTCTAGTAGCACTAGAAGTTGGTTTATTATTTGTTGAACTGTTTGTAGAACGATCATTATTATTGTTATTGTTACCGTTATTGCCATTATTGCTAGTATTGCCATTATTATTGCGGTTTTGAGTATCATTTGAGACATCGCTCTTTTTGTTTAAAATAACCGGAATAATCAAGGGATTACGACGTTTCGTATTAAAAATATATGGCGATAGTGAAGATTTAATTCCTTGTTTAATTGCTCCGAAAGTAGGTTTTGGCGAATTCAAAATTTCCAAAACTGTATTAGTTACAATGTTAATTGACTCGGCAATAATGTTAGCTGATTCGCGAACATAGAAACTACCTCGTGAAATAATTTTAGGGGCACTTAATAGTTTGTTCGTTTGTGAATCGATTGAAACAACAACTGCCATTAACCCATCGCGACTTAAAATATCACGTTCACGAATAACATTTGAAGCTTGAGCGGTTGCATCCTTGCCATCAATATAAACAGCTTCGGCTTCAACACGTTTACCAACCTTCGCTTTACCGCCAAGTAATTCAAGTTGGTCACCATTTGCCAATAAGAAGCCATGACCTTTTTCTAAGTTAACACTTTCGCCAGTTTCGATGTGTTTTTTTAACATTCTAAATTCACCATGCATTGGTAAAAAATAATTGGGGCGTAATAGAGTAAACAATAACTTTTGTTCTTCTTGGCTCGCATGACCAGAAGTATGGATTTTGTGTTGCGGCGAATTTTCAATCACTTTCGCACCCACTCTAGTCAAACGATTAACTAAATTCTCCACATCAGCTTTATTTCCAGGAATTGGTGATGAAGAGAAAATTACTGTATCAGTTGGTTGAATATTAATTTGTGGATGACGATTATTGGCAATTCGTGAAAGAGCGGCCATCGGTTCTCCCTGAGAACCAGTAGTTAAAACAATTACTTCATTTGGTTTATATTTTTGGACATCGATAGGCTTGATGAATTCCTTTTCACTAATTTTTAAGTGGCCCATTTGACGAATAATTTTGATAATTCGTTCAATTGAACGACCTAAAATAACGATTTTCCGACCATTTTTATGGGCCGCTTCAATAATGTACTGAATTCGGTGAACATTAGAGGCAAAAGTAGTAATAAAAATTCTTCCTGGTGCTTTAAGAAATAATTTATCGATATTATCGATAATTCCTTTTTCACCCGGAGTATAACCTTCAACTTCAGCATTGGTAGAATCGGCTAAAAGCAATTCTACTCCTGCATCACCAATGGCTGCTAATTTATTAATTTCCGTATAATGTCCTAAAGGCGTTCAGTCAAATTTATAATCCCCTGTTGTAAAAATGTTTCCATTAGGTGTTTCAATCAAAATTCCAAAGGCATCAGGAATTGAATGGTTTAAAGCTGCAAAACTGACCTTTAAATTTGACGAGCGTCAACGGTCGTCAGCTTTATAGTCTTTTACCACTGTTTTATCTTGTAATTTCGCTTCTTTCAAACGGTCGCGAATTAATGCAGCTCCTAATTCTGGAGCATAGATCACCGGAATATGGACATCCTTAACCAAATACTGGATTCCTCCAATATGGTCTTCATGTCCATGAGTAATAAATAAAGCCTTAATTTTATGTTGGTTTTCTTTTAAATAAGAATAATCAGGAATAACTGCACTTACCCCTAATAAGGAAGCATCAGGAAACTTTACCCCCGCATCGATAATAATGATTTCATTACCATATTCAACCACATAAGTGTTTTTTCCAATTTCTTCCAAACCACCTAATGCAAAAACTTTTGTGGGTTGGGTGGTTGGTTCATAATGACGATTAACTGCTTTTTGTTTAAAAACAAACGGTTTTGCATCAGTGTCTTCCGAATCATTTGGTAAAGATGATGATTTCGAAATTTCAGTTTTTGCTTCAGTTTCAGCGGTAATATTTTTTGGTAAATTAGATTTGAAATTTTGCATAGTACTCCTCTTACAGCATAAAGAAAACGAACGCTCTTCTAAGCGGACTAACACGAGCTTTTAGAAAAAAAGTGATTAGGATTTGAAATTATTTTTTCATCTCGTTTATTGTAATTTTTTTAGTTATTATCGCAATCCAGGTAAATGTTGTCATTAATATTTTACACTAGAATCGACCAAAAATAAGAGCGAGAGGCCCGACCTAAATCAAAAATCAATCTTCTTTAGCAACCATTGGAGAATTTCGGTCAATGTGATCGTAATAAAGACGACCGCAATTGTGATCAAGTTCATGTTGAAAAACAATTGCCAAATAACCACGAAGTGTTAAACAGATTTTATTTTGGGTTAAAAAATCGTAACCTTCTACTACAATTTTGTAATGGCGAGGAACAAGACCAGTTTGGTCTTCATCAACGCTTAAGCAACCCTCGCCGCCTTCTAAAGCGGCTATTTGTGTAGAGCGAGACACAATCTTCGCATTAATCATGGCAAATTCTTCCGCCACTTCTTGATCATCTTGAAGATGTTCGAAACGCACAAAAAACATATTTTTATTGATACCAATTTGAGGAGCCGCTAGACCAACTGCTGGACGAAGATAGTCATCATTCGCCTCATTATTTAAGTCCGCATCTTGAGAATAACGAACAAAATCAATTAGTCGACTAATTGTATTTTTTTCTTCTAAAGTGAGATTTTGAGGATCAGAAACATCAACACTTTGTGCCCGAATAATAGTGGTATTTGTATCTTTGACAAGTCAACGATTGGTTGGCACCTCTTCTTGCATTAATTTTTTATCTGTTTCTCAACTCATTTTTACCTCTTACTTTTAGAATTATACATTATATTCTAGATAGTTTTAAGATTACGATTTGACCGTGAGAAATGCTCATGATTATTGCCATTTCTTAGAGTATAATTTAAACTAATAGAATTAGTTAAGGAGCAAAAAATGATTGTAATTGCCGGGAAATATAAAGGCCGAAAACTAAAGACTTTACCTGGTAGCAATACTCGTCCTACAAGTGCTCGTGTCAAAGAAGATATCTTTAACATTTTGAACAATTACTTCATTTTTACCAAGAAAACTTCGCTTGATTTATTTGGTGGTTCAGGAGCCTTGAGTATTGAAGGTTTAAGTCGTGGCATTCAAAAGGCTTATATCAATGATCATTTTCTACCAGCCTTAGATGTTATCAAGACCAATTTGCGTGACATTGACTCTACAAGTTATCAACTTTGGAATCTTGATTACAAAATGGTAATGCAACTTATGAAACGCCAAGGAATTAGTGTTGATTTAATTTATTTTGACCCTCCTTTTGCCGAAAGTAGTTACTATGAAATCTTTTTCGCTAATGTCCTCAAGGATGGATTATTAAATCCTTGGGGAATAATTGTGACAGAATCGCCCGTGCCTTTGGACATTGCTAAAATTGAACAAACTGGGCTGACACTTTTACGTTATAAAGATTTCAAAAACAAACATTTCTACCTTTGAAGACGGGAAGACCAACTTCAAACAAACATATCGCTAAAACCAATAAAAGGAGAACAATAATAATGGCCACCCATTCAGAAGCAAGTCAAAAAAATAACCACGAAAGTAAAAAAGATTATCAGCCAAGGATGGTTATTATTTCAGGACCAAGTGGGGTTGGAAAGGGAAGCATCAATAATATCTTACGTACTCATCCTGATCTACATTTAAAATACTCCGTTTCCATGACTACACGTCAACCTCGGAATGGTGAAAAAGAAGGTTTAGATTATTTCTTTGTTACTCCGGAACGTTTCCGTGAAGCTATCGAAAAAAAAGAATTAATCGAGTGAGCACAATTTGTTGGTAATTATTACGGAACTCCCCGTCAATATGTTGAAGCTGAAATGGCTAAGGGTAATAATGTCATTTTAGAAATTGAAGTTGATGGCGCTACACAGGCAATCAATACAGAAAAAAATGTGTTATCAATTTTTTTAATGCCTCCAACATTAAAGGATTTGGCTAGTCGCCTTCAAGGACGTCAATCAGAATCTCCGGAAGTAATTAAAAAAAGACTTGATAAAGCAATGTTAGAAGTACCGTTAAAACATAATTACCAATATGTCGTTGAAAATGATACGGTGCAAAACGCAGTGGCAAAAATTACCGACATTTTACGAAAAGAAAAAGCAGCCCCTTATGACAAAACTACCGTTTACGACAAATTAAAAAAAATGATGTACGAAATTGTCCATGAGGATTATGGTTTCTTTGTTAAAAACTGAGCGGCCAACATTAAGAATCTAAAGGATAGCGGTTTGATTACTAAAGCAGATTATAAAAATTTTGATGCCGAAGAAAAGTTAGTGTCAACTTTGACTAATCGTTTGTACCACCGTAATCTTGCGCACGGTAATTTCCAAGACCTTCATGATAAAAGCTATGTCCGCAAGGAAGTACAACGTTTAATGTTTAAAATCAATTTCTTTAGTATTGCCCAAAAATATGATGAATAAAAACTAGGGGGTTGATAAAATTCATGACAAAGAAGAAAAATGAAAAGCTTCAAAATTCGATGCGCCTTGAAGTTTGACAAATTTTAACAAAAGTCTTTACAAATCATGGTCAGTCACATGTTTTGCTAAATCGTTGGGTGCAAAATCATAAAACATTGACAGATCGTGACAAAAATTTTGTTTTCCAGCTTGTTCATGGTACTTTGACATGACAACCTTACCTTGACTTTTTAACTCGACAATTAGTTCACCCGCAAAGAACTCCGTTGTCAGTACAAGTTTTACTATGAATGAGTCTTTACCAATTTTATTTTATGGACCGGGTGCCTAATTACGCCGTGGTCAATGAAGCAGTTGAAATTGCCAAAGACCAGTTTCCCCCCTATGCCAAATTGGTGAACGGTTCATTACAAAACGCTCTAAGAAGAGAAGGTTTCCATTCTCTAGAAACCCTTGCTAAGGAAAAACCCACTAGTTGCTATTTCGCTTTGAAATATGCCTTTCCGCAAATACTTTATACAAAACTTAAAAATGATTTTGGGCAGGAGATTGCAGAAAAAATCATGGCCGATAGTTTAAACAAACCACGCTATAGTTTTCGTTTAAATACCTTGAAGTGTCCGTCTCAAGATATTTTTAGTAATCTTGGCTTAAATCCAGAAGAAGTTTATCAAGGTCTCACCGACGAAAGTTTTTGAACTACCAACCCAAAAGCAATTCAAACATTATTAAATCAAGGTTTTCTAACCATTCAAGATCAAGCTTCCATTTTAGTGGCCAAAACCTTATTAGCTGACAACCTATCTAGCGATCTTAAAATTTGGGATATGTGTGCTGCTCCTGGCGGTAAGCTAACTCATCTAGCTGCTTTAATGAAAAATCAAGGGCTAATTCTTGCAACTGAAATCAATCCCCAAAAAATTCCTTTTATCGAAAAAAACTTAAAACGATTGGGTGTCAAAAATGTTCAGTTAAAACAACAGGATGCGCTTTGTGAACCACCATTAGCAAATTTTGACGCCATTTTGTTAGATGCGCCTTGCTCTGGTTTGGGTGTTTTGAAAAGGAAACCTGAAATTAAACTAAATTTTGATTTCAAAACACTTTCAGACTTAACAAATACACAAGCCCAATTGTTAGATCAAGCAGCTAAACACCTAAAATCTGGTGGTCAGTTAGTCTATTCCACTTGTACTTTGAATCCCGATGAAAACCAAAAACAAATTGCTCATTTTTTACAAAAACATCAAGATTGAAAACTTTTAAAGGAAGAACAAATTTTTGGTTTTGAAAATAAAACTGACGGCTTTTATATTGCTAAACTACAGAAAAAATAAAAATAATTATTAACTATCAAAAGGAAATTTTCCGAACCATCTATAGGAGGAAAATGAAATTTTGATATTTTTTATTTAGTTTGTTTTCTTGTCTAACTCCGATATTTAACTTAAATTATCCAATTGCCAAGAACCAATTCTTAGCGATTGCCAACTCAGAATACCAATTTGAGGATGAATATTTTAGCAAACCTTTTATTAACGTAATTGATTACCAAAAAGATTCACCAACCTATCCAAAACTGCCCTCGGTTTTTGTTCTACTTTTTCGTGAACATTATAATCACACAACTAACTGGGAACTGCCAGCCGAAGATGTCAGTCTTGCTAAAAGTAATTTTTATCAATCAGAATTACGCTTTAACTTCAGTCTTTTTTGAGAAACTCCTAAAGGTAATTTAGAAGTTAAAAACTTACCAATGACGATTGATTTAACTAATTTTCAGGGTCATTTAGTTGTTAAAAGTCCAGAACTTCATTGGGTTGTAAGATATAAAAACCAGCCAACAATTTTTTGACATGAAATAACTTTTAGTTTAGAAAAAAATAATTTAATTGGCAAGCATGTGATTCAAAGCAATATTCAACCTTATAATTCCTTAGCTCATAATTTAAGTTTTAGTGGAAATGGTTTGAAGTACGTCCAAATCTTGATTAATAACCTTGAGATTAGACATTATCTACCCCCACTTTTCAAAGCCTTGAAGCAACTAACTTTGATAATGGATTTGCCATTTTCTCACCAATGAGATGAGGAATATGATGCTCATTTACAAACAATAATTCGTGAAAGCGTACTTTATAATGAGTATCATTTTAGTGATTATTTTTCATGACCAATATTTACACCGCAACAAAAAAAATTATTGCAAACCATTGGCGAAGATGGCTTAATTCGTTTGCGACTCGAACTGACTTTTCAAAAGAATCCCGCTCTTAAAGTTTTGGCTTATTATTTACCTTCACTAAAACTTGATTTGGAAATTAATCAAAAGTTCAATTTGCCAGATTTAATTGATTCTCGACAAACAATTACTTATAGTAAAGATGAAAATCCGTGAGATATTTTTTGACAACTTTATGAACCTTACAAAAAAATATGGGAAAAAAATTGCCTTTTTAAACAAGAAAACAACAAATTAATCATTGAGGCAAAGAAGGGTCAAGAAAAAGTAACCGGCTTGGTCGTAATTAACATCGAACGGAAAATTTTGAAGTTAGCTTCGTTAAAACCACCCAAACTTAAAGTTTGGGTTTTAAGTCCAAACGAGAATGGTTGGGAACGGCTCAATGAAGCTCTATTTCAAAATTGGCAAGCTTCTAATACTGAATTAGCAAGTTACGATTGGCAAGATTTCACTTTTGAATGGGCTTCAGAAAAGCCGCAAGTGGGTCTACAACAAGTTGTAATTAAAGGGAATGAAAGCAACCCTTTCCTTGAGGGACAACTTATTTACCACATTAAAATTGAAAGTAACGAAAAAGAAAGCAAAGGTGATGATACCCAGATTAAGCCTACAAAAATAGGTTTTGGTTGGTGATGATTAGTTTTACCAATTATTGTCCTATTAATTGGTTTGGGGCTTATTATTGTCTTAAAGAGAAGAAAAAACGCTTCCCGCGACCCCTCATAATTAGAGAATGATAAAATTAAAGAACAAAGGATGGTTTTTCCAATGCGAATTAGAGTTGCGACTATGAGTGATATCGGTAACTATCGGAAATCAAATCAGGATCATATTGATTACACAAGAAAGCGCAATGGAGATTTCATTGGCATAATTTGTGATGGGATGGGAGGCCACCCTCATGGTGAGGTAGCCTCTGAATTAGCAGCCCATACTTTTCTAAAACTTTTTAAAAACTATAATTTTGACGGTTCCACAGAGGAAGAAGTTTTAAGTTGATTAAAATCAACCGTTTTAAAAACAATTAAGGAAATGCAAAAACATGCCCAAATTCATCCCGAAACTTGAGATATGGGAACAACTCTGGCGGCTATGCTCATTCTTCATGAGCATGATAAAGCTTACGTTGTAAATATCGGAGATTCACGTGTTTATAAATACGTTGATGGTAATTTACGTCAAATTACTACTGATCAAAATCTTTGAAATTCCACAGCACCTCAAGACCGAGCAAAGATTCAAAAGCATCATTCCCATGATTTCACTTATTGAAAAATTTTGACATCGGCCTTGGGACCAAACAAATCCTTAAGAATCGAAACCCACGTTTTAAATAAGGTATCTGGAACCTATGTTCTAACCACCGATGGTGTTCATGATTATTTAGAACATGATGATTTTTATGATGTCCTAAAAAATGGCAAAAATTTAAAGAATCGAGTTAAAAAACTTGTTAATATGGCGAAAGCCAACCTTTCAACTGATAATTTATCGGTTCTTGTGGTTGAGGTCAAATAATGACAGCAACTCTAAATAAAGGATTACCGGGTGAAAACGTTATTGATAAACCCATAGATAAAGAAACCAAAAAAGAAAAACCATTTTTTAACAATGGTTTTCTTTTTGCCGAGCGGTATAAAATACTAAAAAAAATTGGTCAAGGGGCTCATGCCGAAGTTTATCAAGCTATTGATACACTTGATAACCAAAAACTTGTTGCTTTGAAAATTATTAAGGTGCAACAAGAAGATTTTGCACGACAAGAAAAACATTTAGATATGGAACGTGAAGCTTTTGCCCGACTAATTTTCAATAAAAATGTCATTGGACTACGTGATTTTGATCGTTCGCGAAAACTTTTTTATATGGTCATTGATTTAGCTACTGGAGCAACAAACTTCCAAAACAAATTTCGTCATTTTGGTAACATTTTAACTAACCAAGAAATTATTTATTATTTTGACGCTATTGCCAAAGGTATGCAAGGAATTCATGATGTGGGTATAATTCACCGCGATTTAAAGCCACAAAACATTTTAATTAATGATGAAGAAGTGGTGAAAATTTCCGATTTTGGTATTTCAAAATTAAAAACAAATATTGATAAAAGTCACGTAAGTGGTTTTGAAGGAACGCCAAAATATGCTGCTCCTGAACAATATTTAACCAATAATGAATTTTACTTCCAATCCGATATTTATTCTGTGGGCATTATGCTTTATGAGCTAGCGACAGGAGTCACCCCTTATGCTATTTTTAAAGATTTTAAAACTGATAAAGAGCGTTATACATTCATTCTCAATCAACATTTGAAAGAACCAATCACTCATCCAAAAGTGTTTAATCCAAACCTCCCAGTTGCTTTAGATAATTTAATTATGAAATGTCTTGCAAAAGATTTAAAATATCGTTATCAAACCTTTGCTGAATTTCAAAGTGACCTCCATCAAGTTTTGGCTAGTCCTCAACCAAAGATGGAAGAGATTAACCAAGAAATCAGTCATTTAAAAATTCGGAAAACGCTAAAAAGGACCAAAAAATATCAATTTGAACGGTTTTTTAAAATTTTTAATTTTCGTCATACATTAATATTTTTTATATTAATCGGATTACTCGTTCTAACATTATTATTAAGTATATTACTGAGCTAAGAGGATAAGAAAAACGTGAAGCAAAACGGCATTATTTTAAAAATTGACAGTCACCAAAGTGACGTTTTATTAGGACAACAAGTCTATCGCGCAGAAATTAAAAAATCTTTGATGCGCTTTCACCAACCTTTGGTGGGAGATAAAGTCAATCTAGAAATTTTAGATGAAGCTGAAAAGAGTGCAATCATTGTCAGTTTTGAACCTCAAATTAATACCCTAACAAAACCCCGTTTGACTAATGTTGACCAAGTAATTATTGTCACCTCCCTGAAAGAACCCGACTTTAATTCATATTTACTTAATAAATACCTAGCAATGTTAGAGGTCAAAGGAATTGATCCGATTTTGATTTTTACGAAAACCGATCTATTAACAAACTCAGCAAAAGATTTCGAAATCGCTAAAAAAGTCCGAACATACGAAAAATTAGGATACAAGGTGCTCAAAATAAATAATCGAGAACCAATGAAAAATGAGTTTGAAAAATTAGAAAAAATCTTAATGAACAAAATTTCTGTCTTCGTTGGCCAAACAGGAGCAGGCAAGTCGACAACATTAAACCATTTTTTAACTGTTGAAAAGCAAATCAGAACGCAAGAAATTTCAAAATCTTTAAACCGAGGGAAACATACAACAACCACTATTCAGCTTTACCCATTAACTCCAAACATTTTAATTGCCGACACACCTGGTTTTGCCTCATTTAGTTTAGAAGACATTACTCCGGAAGATCTTTTTTATAACTTAAGAATTTTTAAACCTTATTTAAACCAATGCAAATTTAACAATTGTTCCCACCTTTACGAAAGCGGGTGTATATTCCTTAACTCACCAAACTCCCTTAAGGGTGCCCAATTTATTTATGAAGATTACTGTAAAATGATAGAAGAAATGAAACAAAAACGAGGTCGACTAGGATGAAAAAACCTGAAATAATGCCTAGCATTTTGAATGCAAATTTTTTAACACTTAATCAAGATTTGAAAACACTCAAAGAAAACGGAATCAAGTGAATTCATTATGATGTAATGGATTATGATTTTGTACCTAACCTAACGTTCGGAGCGAAAATTCTTGGCGATATTTTAAAGAAATATGATTTTAAGACCGATATTCACTTTATGGTTAAAGTAAAAACAAAGCCATTTAGTGCTTTCTTTGAGGATTTTATTAAGTTAAAACCTACAATGATGACAATGCACCTTGAAGCCATGAACCCGACAGAAACTCTCGAATTTATTAAACTTTGTCACCAAAACAAAATTGAAGCCTCTTTAGCTATCAAACCCCAGACCCCTATAGTTGCTTTAGAGCCTTATTTAGGCATGGTTGATAATGTTTTGGTAATGACGGTAAACCCTGGTTTTGGAGGACAAGCTTTTTTAGATGATAGCGCTAAAAAAATTGGTGAATTAAAAACTTTAGCGAAAAATCACAATTGAAAATATACAGTATCTGTGGATGGCGGTATTAACAAGGATACCTTAACAATTGTCAATAATGAGGGAGTTGACAAGGTTGTCATTGGTAGTTATTTGTTTGCAAATCCGAACGGAATAGGCCCAACACTTGAGGTAATTAATGACTAAAAAGGCGATTGTTATCACTGCGAAGACAAAAATTAATTATGAATCCTTCGTTAAACAAGGTTTTTTTCTAATTGGTGTAGAACGCGGGGCTTTGGATATTATTGAAAAAAAATTGCCACTTGGTTTAGCCATTGGCGATTTTGATAAAGTCACTAGCAAAGAACTTGAAGAAATAACGAATCAAGCCCAAAAGGTTGTTATTTTGGATGAACAAAAAGATTGCTTTGATGGTGAAGCAGCAGTTTGCTACGCTAAACAGATGGGCTATGAAAAAATCTATTTTGTCGCCAATGCTACCAAACGTTATGATAAAAACGTAAGTGTTTTTAATTTAATTTGACAATATGATTTGACCTTTATTAATGATGAAACAATTATGTTTTTAGTAAAAAAAGGTCAAACAGAAATTCCGTTTGACCGCTATCAAGGTTATACTTATGTCTCTTTTCTAAGTAATCGCCCAAGTCAAATAACTATTAATAATATGGTATATAACGCAAAAGATTTACAGTTAGATCCTTTCGAAACTAAATGTATGTCAAACGCTTTTGTGCCTTATTTAAACCCCAAAATTAACACGAATCATGATTTGCTTTGTATAATGAGCAAATAAAAAATATGCTTTAGTTTAATCGATTACTGAAGCATATTTTTTTTTGGCATTTTTTAAATTAATTTTTTCTTTGCGAACTCGTTCTTTAGCCTCTAAATAAGCTTTTCTTGCTAATTCTCTTTGTTCTTCTGTTTTGGCTTCTTTATAAGCGTTTTTATACTTTCAAAGCAAAGCTCTAGCGACTGTTAATTCCGCTTTGGCTAATTTGACTTCGTTTTCTTGACGACCTTGAACTTCCTCAATAGTTAAAAAATTGGTGTAATCGGTTTTAGTTGCCTCTTCATCATCATGAACTATTAATAAAGTCTTTTCGTCTTGAGCAATCTTTTTTGCCAAAGTAATTGCATGTTCAAGACTACCAATAGTTCCACCTTCCGGATCAAAACGAACATGGATTTCACCAGCTTCGTTTTTGGTAATTTTTCACTTATTCATCGAAACCTCTTTTTTTATTATATTTAGTTATTGAAAAACTGTTTCAGAAAAACAATTTTTCAATAAAAAAATCCAGGTAAAACTGGATTTGTTAACAAAATGGTGCCCTCTGTCGGGGTCGAACCGACACGAGTCTCCTCGTCAGATTTTGAGTCTGATGCGTCTGCCAATTCCGCCAAGAGGGCAACTTAATAATATTTTACAACAAAAATACAAAAAACGTTTAGAATTAATCCTAAGGAATTGATAGAAAATGAAAAAAAGAGCGATTTTAGTTTATGTTTTTTTAATTTTATGAATTTGTGTTTGGACCACAGTCACCGGGATTTTAGTTTATTTTACTGGCAATAAAGTTTATTACATTTGTTTAACAGTTGTCGTTCTTTCTTTCTTTAATTTGGTTTGGTGAAGTTTTATTAAAACCCAAAAACGAGTTCTTGATAAATTTACGAAATTAAGTTTTGGTCTTACACTAAATTTACCTGCAGTTCTATTTGCAATGGGTTTTCGAAATAAATTGGTGGCAAATGAAATTAAAATTCATGGATCAGCTAAAACATTAGATTTAGAAAAAGAATTAGCCGAGCAATCTTTAACCGATTGAGAGAAATTACGAATTGTAGAAAAGTTAAAAAGAAAAAGAACTAATAATCGACAAAAAATTAACCCTAATTTTCCAGAAGAAAATTTATCAATATTATTACAAACCTATAACCAATACTTATTGGCCCAAATACTTAAACAAAACCCAAGTCTCTATGATACGTATGAAATTAATGAAAAAATGAAGCAATCAATTGGTATCGACACTTTGGACTTAATTAATTTGGAAAAATTTATTGCTGTGGCCGATGACTGAACTACTTTTGAAAACCAAAATGCCGAACAATTAATGGCCTTTTTTACCCCTCTAAAACCAGAACAAATTTTTGAAAATCATAAATTAAATCGTGTCGACAATATTATTTTTGTCCGTCATAAATTAAATTTGCCTTTTGAATAAAACTTTACCTATAAAATAATACTAAAGATTATAAACAATTTGACTAAACAAATAATTAACCAACGTACTCCGAGTCGTCTCTAAAATCGAACTTCTTTTAGAATAATCGACAATGATTTTTTCTTTGTAAACAGGAAATTTATGGCGTTGAGATGGTGAACAAAACACATAAATATTTTTTGTTTTCATCGTAGCTAACTGATAATAATTAACAACATATTGATTATCTAAACCGAAAGCAACAATTAAACAAATATCATTTTCCGTAAGATTACGCAATCAAATGGCGTTAGTTTTTCGTTGCAAATTAATGAAGGCTTCGTAGCCCAAAAGTTGAAGTTCACTAATAAATAATTCGGTATTAAATAATTGTTGATAACAACTTATTGCATAAATTTTGTTTTTTTCATGAATGTCATTAATTAAATTTGTCATTTTGGAAACTTGTTGATCAATTAAATCCAGCGATTCATCAATAAGATGACGATAGTTTGTTTTTAAATGGTTTTTTTGGTCAGGATTTATCGAATGTCGTTGCGAAAAATCATAATATTCCGATTCAACCTTTAACCGAATTACTAATTCTTTAAAACCATTATAACCATATTTTTTGGCAAAAGCAGTTAATACTGATTCTGCACAATGCACTTGATCGGCACATTTTTTTGACGTGGGGGTTTGTTTTTTTTCAAGGCAATTTAGAAGATAATTAGCGATTTCGGCATAAGTTGGATTTTCTAGATTATTACTAATAAATGTTAATTTTTCTTTTATTGATTGAAACATCTGACCATTACTCCATGTTGTTATTTTACTTTCGTTTTTGCGAACTACTTCATACACATCATATTCTACTTCCAATGAAGCGAATAGTTTCTAATAATAATCGTGGAGGTAGAATATGCTTAAATTTCCGAAAAATTTTGAATTTGGAGCTTCAATTAGCGCTTTACAAACCGAAGGGCACGGCTGTACCAAAACTGGTCTAAATACTTTTGATGCCTTTTTTGATAAAAGTCCAGAGTTATTTTTTAATCAAGTTGGTCCTCAATTAACTTGTGATATAACAACATATTATAAAGAAGATATAGCGATGTTTAAAACCATCGGTTTTGATTCATTACGAACAGGTTTTGCTTGAGCTAGATTGTTTCCCGATGGAGAAACACTCAATGAAGAAGCAGTTATTTTTTACCACGATTATATTCGTGAATATAAAAAAAATCATATCAAACTCTATATGACATTATTTCATTTTGATATGCCGCTTTGAGCCTATCAAGAAGGCGGTTGATCCTCAAGAAAAGTAATTAACAAGTTTGTTAAATATGCAGAATTTGTCTTCAAAGAATTCCATGATGAAGTGGATTGTTTTGTCACCTTCAATGAGCCTCTCGTTCCGGTATTTGAAGGCTACTTAGGAAAACGTCATTATCCTGGAATTTGAAATCCGCAAGAAGCTATCAAACAGGCTTATGGTATTTTTTTAGCTCATTCAAAAGTCATTAAATTGTATCGTAAACTGAAATTAAAAAAACCAATTGGGGTTGTTTATAACTGAAATTATACATATCCATTGTCAAATAAACCGCAAGATTTAAAAGCCGCTCAACTCCATGATGCATATGTGAACCGAGGACCCTTAGATATCATGTTTAATGGCAAAATTAGCAGTCTTCTAATTGAATCTTTAAAAGAATACAACTTATTACCACCATATAGCACCGAAGAAATTGCAATTATCAAGGATACTAAAATAGATTTTCTTGGAATAAATTATTACTTTCCGACTCGTGTGCGCCAAGTAGATAACATAAAGTCGGCAAGGTGGGGGTTGGAAGAAGTGGTAGCAGAAATCCCTAAGACAGCTAACGTGAATCCTTTTCGAGGTTGAGAAATCTATCCTGAAGCTCTTTATGATATTGGAATGACTATCAAAAATGAGTTTCACAATATTCCATGATACATTGCGGAAAACGGGATTGGGGTAGAAAATGAAGAAAGTTATCGAGATCAATCAGGTTTAATTCAAGATGATTATCGAATCAAATTTTTAACTAATCATTTACAAATTATTAAAGAAGTAATGAATCAAGGCTCGAATTGTTTTGGATATCATATGTGAGCCGCCTTAGATTGTTGGAGTTTTCGTAATGCTTTTAAAAATCGTTACGGTTTTATTGAGGTCGATTTGACTGATATGAGTCGACGATTTAAAAAATCAGCTTTTTGGTATCAAGAACTAATTAAAAACAAAGAGGTTCACGATGAAAACACCCACTAGTAAATATAAGGAATCGGTTAAAGAACTTTTTGAATCTCTTGGAGGATATAACAACATTGAGTATTTCACTCATTGCATGACTCGAATGCGTTTTCATTTAAAAGATTGAACAATTATAAATGAAGAAAAAATTAAAAAAGATAACCAACTTATGGGCGTTAGTAAATCAATCGCTACTGGTGAGTTCCAAGTAATTATTGGTACAGATGTTCAATCTTTCTATAAAGATTTTTGCAAAATAAACGGTTTCGAAGAGGATGGTAAAAATCGCAGTCACCTTAATGCTAAACAAACCGATTTTCTTGTCAAACAAAGTAGCGAAATCGCCGCAATGAAAAAAGCACATCGCAAAGGTGGCCATCACCTTACAGCCTTTCTTTCCTTTATTGGCAAGGTTTTTTCACCAATAGTTATCCCTATGATTGGTTATGGACTGCTCCTAACTATTTGGTCATTATTAACGGTTGACTGAAATGGTCCCAAAACAAGTTTAGCGGCAACTTCTCATTTTTTTGGTGAATTCGCGGAGATATTAGGAATTTTAACTGGTAGCTTTACATTATTTATCACAATCGTTTTGGGCTATACAGTCTTTAAAGCTATGGGTGGCAACGTGATTTATGGCTTAATAATTGCCATAGTTTTAACCGCACCAGGTCTCATAAATATGGGTGATGTCAAGGTTCCTGATGGTGAATCTATTATAAGCGTTTACCCTGGTTGGACATTGTTTGGAAAGGGAATTACCTATCCATTTAAAATTAATTATAATGGCTTAATAATTCCTATTATCATCGTCCTAAGTGTTGGTGTTTTAATTGAGCGATCTTGCGATCGTATCAAGAATTCAACTGCCAAAATGATTATTTCTCCTATAGTAATTATTGGCGGTGGTTATCTATTCGGACTTTTCATTATGGCACCAATTGGTATGCTCTTCACCAATTATTTATCAATTGGAATTAATTGATTATCAACACACTACGTAGCCAAATATATTGCCATGCCTATAGTGGGCGCTTTATATGGTCCTTTAGTAATTACTGGTTTACACCACTCATTGACACCAATCATTTTGCAAGGGCAAGCTGCTTACGGCGGCACTAATTTGCAAGGACTCATTACAATTTCCAATATTACACAAGGTGTTTCAACAATTGCCTTTGTTTGCGTTCATCGTCGTATTCGTAATTTGAAAAATGTTGGAGTATCAAACGGCATTTCTGCCATTATTGGAGGAATTACCGAGCCCTCATTATATACCGTCAATTTAAAACACCTATTTCCTTTAATTGGTTGTTCGATAGGCGTCTTTTCTGGGTCACTTTTATTTGTAGCTTCAAATACTTTTGCTTTGCAAGGGGCCTCATCTATTTTCGGTATTTTAATGTTTCAACATATAGCCCCACTCAAAACAGGCGTTATTACTTGAATTGGGGGTGGTTACCTATGAGGAACACTATCAATACTATTATCTATATCTGTCGCCTTCTCAACTACTTTTATCTTAGGTAAAACCAAATACTTTTGAAATAGATCACGAAATATTTTATTAGAAGACTTTGGTGAAGATATTGAAGAACTCAAAAAGTTTACAAAATTAGAATGAAACCAAAAATTATTAATTGAAAAAAATAATAATTTGGAAAAAAAGAAAACTTTGAAATAAATAAAAACCGTCCTTAGAAGGACGGTTTTTATTAAAAAATAAATTTTTATTATTAATAATTTATAACTAGGTATAACTAGGCGATTTTATCTTGTTTCTTTAGAGATTTTAAAGTACGAGCTGAAACTTTGATTGTATAAACTCTTCCCTTGTCATCAGTCACTTTTACCTTTTGCAGGTTTAGGTTTCATTTTCTTTTAGTTGCATTTAAAGCGTGAGATCTTGAGTTCCCAGTTAGAGCCGCTTTTCCTGTCAATGAATCTTTTCTTGCCATTTCTTTCACCTCGTTTTATTTCTACAATACCTAACAAATAATACTTGAAAAAAGTAAATAAAGCAAGAGAGAAAAAAGTAAGCTTTTAGAAACTATTTGAAAAAAATGAAGATTTGCGTTATCAAAAGTGGTTGATTTAGGCACTTTTGATTTGAAAAAAGAAGTTTTAAGCAATTATGCTAAAATATGGTAGTGAAAGTTGGTGATTTCATGAAAAACATTGATAAGTCAATTATCAAGGTAATTAAAGAAGCTGTTATTACAGTTCCGGGGGTAAGTTCATTTGCAAATTACAATCCGGATGATAATCACAAACTTGCAACAGCAAATATTGATAATGCTGTTGAATTCATGACTACCGATGACTTTACGCGTTTTCGAATCCATGTGATTTTGATTAGTGGCGTAAATATTAAAGATGTAATCAACGAAGTACAAATTCGTGTTAAATATGAATTAGAAAAAATGTCCAACTTTGCGGCTAAATATCTTGTTGATGTCGTTGTGGACGATATGCTGTTAAACTAAAACTTTTTTGCGTTTTCCAAAAAAGTAAATAAAGATAATCTAGGGGACAAAATTAACTTATGAAGACAACTCAAAAAGAGAAATTAATAAACATGATTGCTAGTGGAGTAAACGACCTCCATAACAATTATCCCCATATTGATAAATTAAATGTTTTTCCTGTACCCGATGGGGACACTGGAACAAATATGAACCTAACTGCTACCAATGGTTTTAATGAAATTAAGGATGCGGAGTTAGATTCAATTGGTCAAATTTTGGCCACTTTTTCACGTGGGTTGATCATGGGCGCGAGGGGTAACTCGGGAGTCATTTTCTCCCAAATTGTAAAAGGTTTATCTCAAGGAATGAAAAATTCTGAAGATTTGAGTCCTAAAGAATGAAAAAAAGGTCTAAACGCAGCCACCGAAATTGCTTACAAAGCAGTAATGAAACCAATTGAGGGGACAATTTTAACTGTTATTCGCGAAACAAGTGAGCAAGCTAACAAACTACCTGATGACATGGATGTCAAAGAATTTTGAAAGAAAATTGTTCAATATGCTAACCAATCCTTGGAAAACACACCTAATCTACTGAAAGCTCTAAAGGACGTTGGTGTTGTTGATTCAGGCGGATATGGCTTAGTTAAATTTTTAGAGGGAATTGCAAATTATGTCATTAACGATAAAGTGACGCCACGCTTAGCACAATTAGAAACCAATGAAGGCGGCAATTTAACGATGGACCTAATGGAAAAGGAGTTTGGTTATTGCACCGAAACCATCGTCCTCCTCAGACCTGAGTGAGTAAATAAACTCCAAGTGAATACTATTCGGGATCAACTTCAACTTTATGGAAATACTTCAAGTGTAGTGGTCATTGATGACGATATTTTGAAAGTGCATACTCATGCTTTAAATCCTGGTCAAGTTTTAATTTTCTTACAACAGTATGGTGATTTTCAAACAGTGAAGGTTGAAAACATGAACTTGCAAGCTGAGCGCCAAGTGACTCAAAAAACAACAAGTAACAAAATGCCAAAATGAACCGAAAACTCTAAAATAACTCCTAAACGAAGTTTAGCAAATGAACAAGCAACGATTGCTGTCGTGGCTAGTGAACAACTAAAATATTATTTTGAAAATGAATTGGGAATTGATTTAGCTATTGATGGCGGTTCAATGATGAACCCTTCGACCAATGATTTCTTAAAAGCCATTGAGCAAGTGGATGCCAAAAGTGTTTTAATCATGCCTAATAACTCAAACGTGTTATTAACTGCTCGTCAAGCCGAAAAAGAAGAACATAAGTCAAAAGTTTTCGTAATCCCCACAAAAACTATTCAACAAGGGATGGCATCTGCTTTGAACTTTGATCCAAGTGCCAGTCCACAAAAAAATAATACAAATTTAACGCGGGCAATTAAAAGTGTCACTTCCTTTAATATCTCTCAAGCCGCCAAAGATTCAGTGGTTGATGGGGTTACTATCAAAAAGGATGACTATATGGGAATTGTTGATGGTCACATTATGATGAGCGTACCTTCACTTAATGTAATTTTTGAAAAATGCTTAAGTCGATACATTACAAACCGCACAGAAATTATTACTGTTTTTACCGGTCAAGAATCTGACGCCAAAAGT
Organism: Entomoplasma freundtii; assembly: GCF_002804205.1. Taxonomy (GTDB): domain Bacteria; phylum Bacillota_I; class Bacilli_A; order Mycoplasmatales; family Mycoplasmataceae; genus Williamsoniiplasma; species Williamsoniiplasma freundtii. The sequence goes on along the minus strand of NZ_CP024962.1, from coordinate 268,717 downwards.
ATTAGTGACCTTCGTAAATATCTTGATGAAAACTATGATATTGAGTACGAAATTATTGAAGGTGGTCAAAAAATCTTTAACTTCTTGATTAGCATTGAGTAAAAGAGAGCAACGCCAAACGTTGCTTTTTTTTCATAATTAAAACCGAAAAATATAAAATAAAAAAGAAATCAGAGGAGAAACCAAGCATGCATAAAATTGCTTTTGATGTAATGGGTTCAGACAAAGGACTAATCCCAGCCATTAATGCTGGTCTACATTTTTTACAAAATCACCACGATGTTGAAATTTTTTTTGTTGGTAACCAAAAGGCTATTGAAAACCATTTAGCCACTGTGCCAAATTGCCCTAAAAATTACCAAATAATTGATACCCCAGAAGTTATTGGGATGGATGGCGGAATTATGGATATTCGTCGTAAGCCTGATTCTTCGCTGGTGAAAGCTTTAGAATTAGTTAAAAATAAAAGTGTTGACGGAATGTTAACAGGAGGAAGTTCAGCAGCGTTTATTGCGGGAGCCCATTTTATCTTAGGAGAGTTTGAAGGAGTTGGTAAACCTGGTTTTATGCCTACTTGACCAACAATTGTTGAAAATCATACTGTCCTCTTTTTAGATGCTGGAGCCAATACAGATAATAGTGCTCAAGATCTTTATAACTTTGCCAAAATGGCTACGATTTATGCCCAAACTGTTCTTCATCAAGAAAGACCACGTGTTTCTCTTTTGAATATTGGCGAAGAAAAGTCTAAAGGTAAAGATGTTCATCGTGAAGCTTACGAACTTTTGAAAGCTGATCAAAAACTTAATTTTCAAGGTAATATTGAGGCTCGTGAAATGATTAGTGGGTCAACCGATATTATCGTTACTGATGGTTTTAGTGGCAACATTGCTTTAAAAGCGATGGAAGGTGCTTTAAAGAACTTAATGAAAGTAATTAAAACAACCTTGACAAAAAGCTTAATTCGTAAAATTCCAGCCTTATTTCTAAAAAAGGCCTTCAAAGAAGTTGGCACAAAGTTTGACTATAAAAATTATGCTGGTGCAATTTTATTGGGAGTAAACGGCGTTGTTTTCAAATCCCATGGTTCAAGTGATGAGCAAGCATTTGGTTCAACGTTAAGAATGACTTATGAAGCCATCCAAGGCGATGTCTTAGCTAAAATAAAAACAAAAATGGAGGTCGAAAGTTAATAATGAGTTTTGAAGAATTCCTTAATCACTACGGAATCAAAATTAAAAATCGGCACTTCTATGATGAGGCTTTGACTCATAATTCCTTTGCCAACGAAAAACATCTTGATTACACTTACCAACGCTTAGAATTTTTAGGGGATGCTGTTTTGCAAAAATATGCGAGCCTTTACTTTTTTCAAAATTATCCAAAATGGCCTGAAGGTAAATTAACAAAAAATCGTTCTAATCTTGTTCGCGAAGAAAGTCTTGCTGAAGTAGCCCGATCATTAAACATTGGGAAATATATCCGTTTAGGTCAGGGAGAAATTAATAGCCGTGGTTTTGATAAAGACTCCATCTTAGCTGATGTATTTGAATCTTTAACTGGCGCTATTTACTTAGATCAAGGTGAAGCCAAAACCTTGAAGTGATTGCAAAGTACACTTTTTAAAATTATGGATAAAGCTGAATTTAAAAATAAAACTTACGATTATAAATCAGAACTTCAAGAACTTTTGCAAGCGGAAAATCGTCATGATTTAAAATATGTCTTGGAAAGCCAGGAAGTTTTCCCAAGCGAAAATCGTACCGAGTATACAATCTCAATTCAACTTGATAACCAAAAATTTGGAATTGGTAAAGGCTTTTCTAAAGCGCAAGCCGAACAAGCAGCAGCCCAAGATTGTTTGTCGAAAATGAAAAACATCACCAAAAAAGAGGCAAAAATATCAAAGTCCAAATAATAGACTGAATTTTTTCAAGAAGATTTAAGAATTATTCAAATGGCATACAATTTGAATACTAAATTAAGGAGAGAGCTATGTTGTTTTTAAAACAAATTCGCGCACACGGTTTTAAATCATTTGCCGAATTAACAGTTCTAGATTTTACTCATGAGATGGTGGGCATTGTTGGTCCGAATGGAAGTGGAAAATCAAACATTACTGATGCCATTCGTTGAGCCTTAGGCGAACAATCATCAAAATCACTTCGTGGAGCTGGTCTTGATGATGTCGTCTTTTCAGGAAGTGCTAATTTACCTCCTCAGGAAACTGCTGAAGTAACCTTAGTTTTTGACAATAGTACGAATGTTTTTCAAAAATGGGCTACCCCTTTAGTCGAAATCACTCGTCGTTTTAATAAGAAAACTCGTGATAGCGATTTTTATATTAATAATGAACGAGTAAAATTAAAAGAAATCCAAGATTTGGCTTTAGAAACTGGCTTAACAAAATCAAGTATTGCCATAATTTCTCAAGGAACGATTTCTAAATTTGCTGAAGCAAAGCCTGATGAACGTCGGGAAATTTTTGATGAAGCAGCTGGGGTTGCTAAATATAAACGCCGCAAACGAGAAGCCCAAACGAAATTAATTAAGGCTATGGAAAATTATCACCGGGCAAATGATTTAACGCTTGAAATTGAAAAACGTTTACCTAATTTAGAACGCCAAGCTCATAAAGCGCGTTTAGCGGAAGCCAAAAAGACCGAGCTCCAACAATTTGAAAAGTCTATTTTGACTTTAGATGTCCAAAGTTACCAAAAACGAATTGGCGAAATTATGGAATTTTTGCCAAACATAGAAACTGAAGTTCGTCAATTAACTAATGATTTACAACAATCAGAAACAGAATTAAATGAACTTCTTAAGGATAATAGTTTATCAGGTAATACGATTAGCAATTTAAATCAGGACTTTCAAAAACTTGTTGAGAAAATCAGCGACTTAAAAATTCAGAAAACTGCAGCCGAAGAACACGAAAACCAACAAAAACAAAATAATAGTTTTGCAAATCTCCAAGCCGATAAAACCCAAAGAGATTTCGCCAATATTAAAAATGCTCAACAAATGGAAACAGATCGAATTCGTGAAGCGAAAAATAATTTTGACCGCTTAAACGAACAATATGATGCTGTTAACAACAAATACCAAAACTTGCGGCAAGAATTGGAACAATTGCAAAATACAGAAGGTCCACTAACCTATCGTCTGACTCAACTTCGAAACCAAAAAGTTCGCGGGTTTGATAAAAGTCAAGGTTATCAAGCCATTATTAATAACCAAAAAAATCTTCCCGGAGTGATTGGTTCTTTAAAGGATTTGGTAAGCGTTGATGAACAATACCAAATCGCTATTTCTGCTGTTATCGCTAATACTTTAAACGCCATTGTGATGCGCACAAATGCGGATGTCAAAGCCTCAGTAAATTTTTTGCGAACCAACCAACTTGGTAGAGTCACTTTTTTACCTTTGGATACCTTAACTCCTTCCACAATTACCGGCTCAACAGCAACAATGATTGCTAATCAAAAGGGCTTTCTTGGCTTTGCTAACCAAATAGTAAAAATTAAAGCGGAGTACCAAATAGCTTTGGATTATGCCTTAGGTACGGTAATTGTCGTTAACGAGTATGATGACGCTATCCAAATGGCCCAAACAATTCAAAATCGTTTTAATATCGTTAGTTTGACTGGCGATAGAATTTTGCCACGTGGAGCGATTGTTGGAGGCCAAAACAAGACGTCAAATCTTTTTCAGACGCCTAGAGGTCAAGAAAGTAATTTAGTTGACTTAGAAAACCAATTAGCCAATCTTTATGAAGCTCTTAAAATTAAAGGTCAAGCCCTACACGAAACTAAAATTGCTCGTGATGGCCTTCGTGACGAGGTTAATGAATGTCAATCACGAATTAGTATCGGTAATCACCAAATTCAGCAATATCAAAAGCAACTTCAAGATTTAAATAACCAATATTTAGCTTTAACTGGAAAAAGTTTATTAGGTAATTCAAGCCAAGCCCAACAAACACTTGCGTCAGTAAGGTTAGCAAAAGAAATTCTTAAATGCGAAAGTCAACGTGATGATTTGCAAAATCACATTAACAAGATTACTTTGGCTAAAAATAAATATGCTGAACGTCAACAAGAGTTAAATACAGCCAATCAAGCAAAGCGAGAAATTTTAAATAACAAGCGTAGTCATTTAACTTCGGCACAACAAGAACTAACGTTAATTGAAAAAGATAATAGTGCTAAATTAGCTAAACTCCAAGCTGACTATGGTTTAACCCTAGAAACAGTCTTGAACCAAAAGGTTGAAGGCTTTACTGATGAGGAAAAAGTTCGTGAAAGAATTAGTATTTTAATCCAAGAACTAAGAAATTTAGGAAATGTTAATTACGATTCCATTGCTGAATATCAGACTGAAAAAGAACGTTATGATTACTTTAAGCAAGAACTTGAAAGTCTTTTCCAAGGGATGAAAAACTTCGAAAATATTATTAAAAGTATTGACCAAGAAATGGAAACCCAATTCAAACAAGTTGTTGATGACGTTAATACTGTCCTACCAGAAGTTTTCCAAAAACTTTTTGGCGGTGGTGATGCTAATTTAAAATACACTGATCCGGACAATATTTTAGAAACCGGAATCGAGATTCGTGTTAATCCTCCAGGGAAAAAAATTACCAACATCAACCTTTTATCAGGTGGTGAAAAATCCCTCGTTGCCCTTTCGGTGCTTTTTTCGATTTTAAAAGTTCGTCCATTACCACTTGTGATTTTAGATGAAGCTGAAGCTCCATTGGACCCAGCCAATGTCGAACGGTTTGCTCGATATGTTCGCCATTTTACTAAAGATAGCCAATTTTTAATCGTGACTCATCGTGAAGGAACGATGGAAAACTGCGATATTCTTTACGGAGTTACCATGGAGACCCAAGGAGTCACGAAAATGGTCAAGATCAAGTTAGTAGAAGCAAAACAATTAGGAATCTCTGAGCAACAAGTGACCGCTTAAAAAAATTGAGGGTTAGTTGGAGATTTTGTTATAATGAATTTAATTAATTTAACCGGAGAGATTTAAATGAATAAAAAATTTTTGATAACATTTTCTTTTTTGTTATCAATTATCCTTGGTTTATGAATTTGAACCTTGGCTATTCCGCACGACATTATTGATATTGGAGGGTCTGCTAGCGTTGACCCTTTGATGCAAAAAATAACGATTCGCTACCAAAAAGAGAAAAAGAAAAAGTTTATTTATTCTTCAACTGGAAGTAATACCGGAATCACTAATTTAAAAAAACACGTTTATGAAGTAGCCTTTATCTCAAAAGATGTTCCTCAAGAAGATTTTGACCAAGAAGTGAAACAAATCACTCTTGATGATTTCTTAGATGGCGCTGGTAACCTAAGCGAAACTGCTTTTATCGAAAAAATGCAAAGTAAAGGCGAAGGTTTTTTTTATCTTAATTTTGCTAACGACCCCCTTGTGTTTATCTACAATATTGATAGAACTGGACTCACTCCAGAAATGTTTCATAATATCCAATTTAATTTAACGGATGACAATAAGTTAGTAAGTAATACTTTGTTAAAAAAAATCTATGAGCACAATAATCCTGATGACTTAATTTCTTGGTATGATTTAGCAAAATTTTTCCCAATGGATGATATTGATGTCGGAGCCTTAGAGAAAGTTAATAAAAAATTATATGTTCAACCTTATTCATCAACTCCCGGTTCAGGAACTTGATCATCATTTGAAAAATTAACTAATGGTGTAAAACCCGGAGGAGCCACCAACATTTATGGTAATAACGGAAGTATTTTTTACCAAATTTCTAAATCACCTGGAGCGTTTGGATATGTTTCAATGGGTTATGCCCAAAATATTTACAAATATAAAAACCTCCAAAGCGTTTTCATTCATAAGGGTGGCTCAATTTGGGATGTAAAAAACGATGGAGCCCTTAATCCTGAAGGAAAACCTTATCCTTTAACAAGACCTTTTAATGCGTTGCTTCATAACAATCCCCAAAATAAAAAGATGACCGATATTTTAAAATTTGTTTACTGGTTTGCAACGAGTCCAGCAGTAAAAGATATCTATAAAGAAGAAGGTTTATCCCAACAAATCATTAATGAAATCAAAAATTTACCACAACCAAATGCGGAATTTTATTTTATTTTTCATATAAACGAATTTTACCAATTGGAGAATTGGCAACGAGGTAAACAATGGCAATAATACATCAAAAAAAATCGCCAAATCCGGTTTTAACGCCGCCTAAAGAACCAAAAAATTTTGATGTCGCCACAGCAAAAGCGAAAAAAAGAGCCATTAATGCTATTTCTTTCAAAGTTTTAATTTATGTTCTCACTATTTTGATTGTTGCTTTAATTTTCTTTTTGATTGGTTATATCATTTATAGTTCAGTCCCAATGTATCGTTATACTAGTTTTTGAAAATTTATTTTTACCGCAAATTGAAAGCCTAAGGATAATCAGTTCGGGATTGGGATGATTATCGGGATGACTTTGATGTTATTATTCATCACCATGCTTTTTGCAGTCCCACTCACAATTTTCTCAACAGTTTTCATTATCGAATACCTCTCAAAACGAGGTCAAAAAATCGCCATTACCTTAATTCAGTTGTTAGCTGGAATTCCTTCTGTCGTTTTTGGTCTTTTTGCTCGTGAATATATCGGGGCTTTATTTCGTTTAATGGGTGCCCCTTCAAATGATAATTTAATGGTCGCCGCGTTAACAATGACCTTTATGGCGATACCAACGATGGTCAGCCTAAGCTACAATGCTTTAAAAAGTGTGCCGGAAGGTTATCGTTATGGTAGTTTAGCCTTAGGGATTAGTCGTGAAAAAACCGCTTTTACAATTATTCTGCGATCAGCGTCAACGAAAATCATTACCGCTGTTATTTTAGGAATTTCGCGTGTTATTGGTGAAACAATGGCGATTATGATGATTGCTGGAAATGCCTCTGGTGGTTTTGATAATAGTAGTTTCTCTGGTTTCTTGTTTTCTTCAATCCGAACTTTAGCTTCCACTATTGGACTAGAAATCTCGGAGACCTCAAGTTCACAGCATAAAGCTGCGCTATTTGCTATTGCTACTTTTTTATTCATTATGGTCTTTTTAATCAATTTAACGGTTTTGATGCTTTCAAACATCAGTCGTTCACATAGTCAACGTGCTAATAAATTACGTCAAAAAGCACAATTAAAAATCGCTAATGAAGAAATGGCGGTGCAAAAAAGACAAAAGGTAGAGCAAACGAAGAGCAAACGACAAATTAAAACCGTTCATTTTAAAAAACCGCTTTTAGCCTCTAGTCATAATCAAGATGAGGACTTAAAAAGTTATCACCCCACTTATTCAGCAACCGAATTAGGAATGATGGTTAATTTAAAAACCAAAAATAAATTTTGAAAAAAAGCTTATTCAATCATGATGCTTTTCCTAATGGGTCTTTCAGTAGCTATCGTCTTATTTTTCATTATTTGAATTTTGGGAACGATTATTATCAAGGGTTTAATTGCACTAGGAACACCATCAGCCTTTATTAGTATTAATGGTCAAGACGGAATTTTCGCCGCTTTGTTCACCACAATACTTTTAGTAGTAGCTACCCTATTCTTCGCTATTCCGTTAGCTTTAGCTGCTGCTATTTATCTTTTTGAATATGCTAACCCTGCTTCATGAGTTACCAAAAGTTTACGTTTTATCATTAATCTCTTATCATCAACGCCATCAATTATTTTCGGAATTTTTGGGTTGCAAGTATTTATCGTGTTACTAAAACTACCGTTTAGTATTTTTGCCTCCTCATTAACGATGACTATCGTTATCTTGCCAATGTTGATTACCAACTTTGAAGATGCGCTCTCAAGTGTCCCTGAAGGTTACCGCGAAGCCGGAGCGGGGTTGGGAATGACAAATTTACAACAACTTTTCCGTATCATTTTGCCATACGCGCGGGAAGGTTTAATGACAGGAATCATTTTAGCGATGGCCCGCATCATTGGGGAATCAGCCCCTGTCTATCTAACATTAGGAACCGCTATTAGAATGCCTGCCGAAGGTTTCTTAAGTCAAGGCGCCACTTTAACAACTGCCATTTATATGCTTGCTGCGGAAGCTCAACCAGGAAAAGGCCAAGAATCAATTTATTTGCTTGCGCTCATTACCGTGCTTTTGGTCTTTGCTTTGAATATTGGAATCCAGAAAATCGCTACCTTCTTTACGAAAAATAATGATTCGTCCGGTTCTCATTTAGTCACCTTAAAAGCAAAAATGAAAAATATATCCCACAAGTTCCAAAGCTTTAGTTTTGAACGTTGACGAATTCGTCAACGCGCTTCATGAAGAAATTTCAAAAAACGTGTTAAATATTTTGGAAAATGATTAAAATTGAGACTAAGTTGAAAACACATAAAAGAAACTTATCAAGCTTGACGCGAAAGACGGCAAAAGTTTAATAAAATTAAAAAGAAGGAGGAAATTTAATCCATGGAAGAACAGTTATTGGCGGTTATAGACAACGAGAATTCAGATACGCTTGATAAAACCACCCGGATTAAAAGCACTCCTCCGAAACGGAAAGAAATTATCACTGTTAAAAACTTTGACTTTTTTTACAATAAAGGCAAAACCAAGATTCTTTGAGACATCAATATGAAAATTCGGGAAAACTATGTCACCGCCTTTATTGGTCCTTCAGGATCAGGAAAATCGACTTTATTAAGGTCGATTAACCGGATGAACGATTTGACTCCTGGCCATTTATACGAAGGAGAAATCAATGTTTTTGACCATAACATTTTTTCACCTCGAACCGATGTACCGGAATTACGCTCTGAAGTGGGGATGGTTTTCCAAAAAGCAAACCCTTTCCCATTATCAATTTACGATAATGTTGTTTATGGTCCCAAACTTCAAGGTATCAAAGATCACAAAATTTTAGATCAAATTTGTGAAGATGCCCTTAAAAAGGCAGCACTTTGGGATGAAGTAAAAGATATTTTAAATGCCTCCGCTTTAGGCTTAAGTGGCGGGCAACAACAACGACTTTGCATTGCCCGCGCAATTGCCATGCGACCGAAAATTCTACTTATGGATGAACCAACATCTGCTTTAGACCCGATTGCGACACTAAAAATCGAGGAACTGATTCTAGAACTGAAAAAAGATTATACAATTATTTTAGTGACCCACTCTTTACAACAAGCAACCCATGTTAGCGATATGACTGCCTTTTTCTTGAAAGGCCATTTAATTGAGTATTCACGTACCAAAAAACTTTTTACCAACCCAAAAGACCAAAGAACTGAGGATTTTATTTCTGGACGTTACGAATAAAATTGCCAACGACTGCCTTAAACTCTAAAGAAAACTGGTTTCAAAATAGAAGCAGTTTGGTTTTTAAACCAAACCGGAAAATAGAGGAGGCTGAATGAAGTGTCATTAAACAAAATTTTAGATAGTGATATTCGTCAAATTAAAAATCGCATCGAGGAATTAATTGAAGAAACCAAAATTCAATATGTCCTTTCTTATGAAGCGCTCCGTACTAGTAATTACGATTTAGTATTGGAAGCCATTACGAATGAGCGCAATATTAATAGTTTACAAAACGACTTTACAAATGTTGCCCTCTGGAAACTTGCGAAACAACAAATGGTAGCAAGCGATTTACGCTTGACTGTAGGTTCAATCCTCATCGGTCGAGAAATCGAAATTATTGCCGATTATGCTAAATGAACTTGTAAGTTTTTTATTAAGTACAAACCAAGCCCTGAAGAAATTGTGGCCTTAACAGAAATGTTTGAATTACTAATCCAAATGCTTGATTTGGTAGCTAAGTTAACTGATAGTTTTAATCTTGAACAAAAGAACCATCTTTTAGAGTTGCAAAACACCTTAAATAATAAATTTAAAGAATATAACTTGTTACTCTTCCAAAAAGCTCGAAATGTCAACGGCGAAAAAGAAGCCAAAACTTTAATGGCCGAAATTCGTCAAATTGCCAACCTCGAACGTGCCGGGGAACATTTAGTTGCCATTCAAGAAATCTTGAATTTTATTCGAACTGGTAAATTTGAAGATATTTCCGAAACTTTAATTAATCAAAGTGCTTAAGATTAGCCAATCAACCCTTGTCCTCTCGTGACTGGCGGTTGATTTTTTGGTTTTTTGGGTCTTTTTTAGTAAAATAAAGGCGTATATTAAACAGAATGGAGATTATTATGGGATTTTGAAGTAACTTAAAACAAAAAAGGGAAGAAAAGAAATGTGCGTTAGCAGAAGATGTTAACGAGTGTTTAGAAAAAGTCCGTCATAAACATGGCTCTCGTCGTGCTCGTGCCGATTATTCAAAAGCCTTAGAAGAAAATGATAAGGCCCGTTTTAATCATGCTATTGTTGAAGACATTGATGCTGAAATCAAACGTACTTGTCAACAACTTGATGATTTAATCGAAGATCCACATATTCACTCACAAGGTTTTATTTCCCCAAAACAAGGGGTTCACGTTTTCGCTAAAGAGTTAGTGGAGCGTAATACTTATATTCCAGAAACTGAAAAAAAAAAGCCTCGTCACAAGGCACAGACACCGAGCAACTAAGTCCCAAAGGGACAAAAGTCTCAGCCAATAATGAGGAATTAAGTCCCCGCGAGGTTAAACGCCGTCGTCGGGATGCTTTAAAAAAAGAGCGTTTAGAAAAAGCCATGCTAAAAAGCGCCATGACTTTTTCAAAAGATATTCAAAAACTTTCTAAAAAATATCAAGAGACTGATGAAGAATTCTTTGAGGAATTAGAGGAAATTTTAATTCGCACTGATATGGGCATGGAATTAGTTCTCAAGATTTCTCATAATTTACAAAAAAAAGCAAAAAAATTATCCATTTCTGAACTTAAAGAGGCACTTGTTGAAGAATTATATAATGCTTATGATATTCGTCATCATGGTAATTCCGAATTAAACTTTAAACCGGGGCGTACCAACATTTTCATGTTGGTAGGAGTTAACGGCACTGGTAAAACCACTTCCTTAGCCAAAATTGCTAATTATTATTTAGAAAATGACGCTAAAGTGATGATTATCGCTGCGGATACTTTCCGGGCTGGAGCAGTGGAACAATTAGAAGAGTGAAACCGTAACCGGTTAGATAACCAAGTCACCATTGTCAAAGGAAAATCTAAGCAAGATCCTTCGTCGGTGATTTTTGATGGTCTTCAAAAAGCTAAGGAGGATAATTTTGACATTGTCCTAATTGACACAGCGGGACGTTTGCAAAACAAGGTTAATTTGATGGCTGAATTGAAAAAAATGTATGATGTCGTCCACAAATTCGATAAAAGCGGTCCTCACGAAGTACTTTTAACAATTGATGCAACTACTGGCCAAAACGGAATTAGTCAAGCAAACGAATTCAAAGACATTACTGATGTTTCTGGACTAATTTTGACCAAAATGGATGGAACGAGCAAAGGTGGAATTGCTTTAGCTATTAAAGATAAAATGCAAATTCCGGTGAAAATGGTTGGTATTGGTGAAAATGTTGATGATTTAATTCCTTTTGATGTTGAAGATTACCTATATGGTTTGGTTGAAGGCTTCATGGAAGAAGAAGTACACAATAAAGAAACGAAAGTAGTTGATAAAAACGATGCCAAAGGTTAGAGCACAAAATAACTTCGCTTTGGCCGAACTATTAGCTATTTACGAAAGTTTGCTTTCGAAAAAACAAGTCCTATATTTAAATCTTTATCTTAATGAGGATTTATCGCTGCAAGAAATTGCTGACAATTACCAAGTATCAAAAAATGCCGTTTATGATTCAATTCAAAAAGCCACTGCTAATCTTCACAAATGAGAAACTAATTTGCACTTAAAAACTTACCAAGATCAACAAAGTCAGCAAGAAGCAATTTACCAAAAATTTAAAGAGTCAACTAATCCTGAAATTCAGGCAATTCTTAAACTTTTGAAAAATAAAGTTGCTTAAGATAAGGAGTCAAAATGAAAATTTTAATGATTGGCGATATTTTTGGTGAAGTTGGCCGCAAAGCGATAAAAAAGAATTTGCCACAACTAATTCAAAAGCAAAAAATTGATTTTGTCGTTGCCAATGGCGAAAACGCCACTCACGGAAAATCAATTATCGAAAAACACTTTCAAGAATTAAAGGCACTTGGCGTTGATGTGGTAACAAGTGGTAACCATATTTTTAAGCAAAAAAGTGTCCTTGAGTATATTCAAAATGAGCCAACATTGTTGCGTCCACTTAATATGACAAGTTACCTTCCAGGCCATGGTTTTTGCGTGGTGGAAAAAAAGCATAAACGAGTTGGCGTGCTTAACTTAATGGGGACTAGTTTTATGGATCATGTAAATAATCCATATGAAGCAATGGACCAATTTTTGAAACAAAAAAAAGCTTATGATATTTTATTAATTGACTTTCATGCAGAAGCTAGTGCTGAAAAGATGGCCTTCGCCTGAAATTATGATGGTCAAGTAACCGCCTTTGTCGGTACTCATACTCATGTCCAAACCGCCGATAGTCGTCTGCTTCCCAAAGGAACTGCTTACATTACTGACTTAGGGATGACCGGACCTTATAATTCCATAATTGGAGCCAACCCTGAACAAGTAATCCATAAAGAAAAAACTGGTTTGCCAAGTCGTTTCGAACCCGCTTCAGGCCCAGCTCAATTTTGTGGGGTGATTATTGAGGTGGATGAGAAAACAAACCAAGCCACTAAAATTGAGAACCTTTTTTTACATCTTTAAACATAGAAAAGCCATCTAACAAGGAGTCAAAATGCTTCAAACTCAAATCAAAACAAACCATTCAATCGGAACTTTTTTAGTTCAAAATGGTTGGATTCCTAAAGTTCAATTAGTCGGAATTATTGTTGGTATTGGTTTTGGAGTTATGGTTCTGGTTTTTTTGTTGCTTCGCTATTATCATTGCAAATCATTTAAAAGTCGAAACCCAATAACTCAGGCTCCGGAATTGGTCGACCAAAAATACTTTATTGCTCAAGACGGTTACCAGTTAACTTGGTTTGGACAAATTAATCCGAAAGGTGAAAAAATTATTTTAGCACTTCACGATGTAGGCATGAGTAGTCATGATTTCACGGCTTTAGCTAATTATTTTCAACAGACTAATGCTTTAGTTTCGGTCGTGAGTTATGACCAACGTAATTCAGGTAATAATAAACTTGAAACAAAACAACGTCACCTTGGTAATTCCCTCCAAGATCTAAAAGCGATTACGACTTTCCTTCTCCAACAATATCCGCATCAAGAGTTAATCATCTTAGCCGAAGGTAAAGCCTATGAATTGGCACATTATGTTTATCGCCGTCAACCGCAGTTAAAACGCTTAGTGGTGGCTGGACTTGTGAGCCATGATCCTTACCAAAAACGTTTTTCTCATCATTGAAATTTAACTATTGGTAAGTTTTTGAAACCACAAAAAGCAATGGCGTTAGTAGGTCAAAGTGCTGATTTGACTAATGATGTTGATTTCCAACACGAAATTAATGAAAATATGGCTAAATGCGGTTTTTTGTCAACGTTAGAAGTTTCACAATGACACCATTTAAGTCGCTATAATCGCCAGCATAAAATTGGCAAAGAACAAAAAATCTTTATTTTACAACCGCAAAATGACATTTATACTCATCCTAAAAAAACCACAAAAACGTTAAAAAAAATTGAAGCCACACAATTAGTAATCAATTATTTTCCAGCCCAGAAACACTACCTTTTAAACGAACCAGATAAGGTGAAAGTTTTTGAAGTTTTAAATAATTGGCTATAATCAATTTCAAAAGGTTTTTATATAATTATTTATAGTACGACTACTAATATTAGTTATCAATAGTTTAGTATTTAATTCCTAAGCAATTTTGAATAGCGAGTTAAGTTAATGAGAGATATAAACTAGCCAACAGTAGCCTAATGAAAAACTACGTAAAAACTATAAGTGAGAAAGCAAAGTAAGGATTGTTAATTATGCGAAAATTATTTACAAGTGAATCTGTCAGTGAGGGGCATCCTGATAAGATTTGCGATCAAATTAGTGATGCCATTTTAGATGAGGCCTTGAAACAAGACCCATTGGCCAAAGTAGCTTGTGAGGTTTTCACGACAACTAACTTCGTCTTAATCGGGGGGCAAATTTCAACAAAGGCAAACCTTGATTATGCGGAAATTGCTCGGGGAGTACTAAGAAAAGTTGGTTATATTGACCCACAATTTGGCATTGATGCCGAGACTGCTGAAATAAAAGTACTTATCGAACCACAGTCAGAAGATATTGCCCAGGGTATCGAATTAGGCAACCAAGTAATTGGGGCTGGTGACCAAGGGATTATGTTTGGTTATGCGACAAATGAATCAAAAACCTTCTTACCATTAGCTTCGACATTAGCACATGAACTAGTTTACTTAGCTTCTAAGTTACGTAAACAAGGCACTTTTAAGTGGGCAAGACCAGATATGAAATCACAAGTAACAATCGATTATTCAACTGACCAACCTCAAATCGATACTATTCTAATGTCGATTCAACATGACCCTGACTATGATTACCAAGAATTTATCAAGTTTGTTAAAACAGAAATTATGGATAAGGTTGCCAAAGATTTTGGCTTAAATACAGATTTCAAAGTTTTAATTAATCCGACTGGTAAGTTTGTTATTGGTGGTCCTCAGGGTGACACGGGCCTTACAGGAAGAAAAATTATTGTTGATACCTACGGCGGTTATGCTCGTCATGGGGGTGGGGCCTTTTCTGGGAAAGATGCGACGAAAGTGGACCGCACTGCTGCCTATATGGCACGCTATGCTGCCAAAAACCTTGTTGCTGCTGGCTTAGCCGATCGTTTAGAAATCCAAGTCAGTTATGCAATTGGTAAACCAGAGCCAGTCTCGATTTTTGTTGAAACTTTTGGTACTGAACATGTTCCTGAAAATATTATTATGGAGGCCCTATTAGCAAATTTTGACTTTTCGGTTTCGAAAATGATTGATACCTTAAAGTTACGTCAACCAATTTTTCTAAAAACCGCGACTTATGGTCACTATGGTAAGGATGAATTTCCTTGAGAAAAACTTGATAAAGTCGAAGTTTTAAAAACATATTTAAAGACTCAAACAAAATTAAAAAAATAGGAATTAAAGATATGAAATTAGAAGTAATTGCCAAATCATTAGATGATATTATTTTAATCAACCAATCAAAAGCTGACCGCGTTGAGTACTGTCGCGATTTAGAAGTTGGTGGTTTAACACCAAGCCATGCTGACATCAAAGCAGTCACTGCTTTAGCTAAAGTTCCTGTCAACGTGATGGTACGACCTCATGACCAAGGTTATGTTTATACTGAAGAAGAATTTCAACAAATCCTAAATGATATTGACTTCATTGCCAATGAAACTAAAGCCGCAGGGATTGTCCTTGGTTTCTTAACACCAGATGGAGAAGTGGACTTTAATCGTTTGCAGCAAGCGGTGACTCATGCCAAAGATAAAACTGTTACTTTTCACCGAGCTTTTCAAGAAGTAAAAAACCAATTAGAAGCTTTACCAAAAATGGAAGCCTTAGGAATCCATTGTATTTTGACTTCTGGTCGCGAAAATATTAATGAATCACTTTCCTTTTTGAAAACTTTAACAGATTCTACCAAAATTAATATTTTGGGTGGAGGCGGAGTGAACTTTGCCAACATCGGTCAAGTGAAAGGGGTTGTTGACGAAATTCACGTTGGCACTGCTATTCGTGAAGCCAATAATTGGGAGGCGCCAATTTCAATTACCAAAATTAATGAGCTTAAAGCTTGTTTAGAAAACTAGAAAGTTGTTATAAATGGAATTAGTAAAATTAAGACCTTATTTTTCAGAAAAAATTTGGGGTGGTCGTGGTTTAGAAAACTTTGGCTTCCAACTCCCAGAAAATAAAAATATTGGTGAAGCCTGAGTAATTTCGGCGCACCCGAATGGTCTAAGTACTTTTGTAAATGGTTCTTTTGCGAATCAATCACTTGCGGATGTCTTTGAAAATAACCGACACTTGTTTGGTAACTTTGAAGGTGAATTCCCGTTACTAGTCAAAATTTTGACTCCTAATGATTTTCTTTCAGTTCAAGTTCATCCTGATGATACTTATGCTCAGGCCAAACATAACTCATTAGGCAAGCCAGAATCTTGGTATGTTTTAGAAGCACCCGAAAATGCTTTTTTGATTTATGGTCATAATGCCAAAACTAAAAATGAGTTAACCACTTTAATTGATAATAAGAAATGAGAGCAACTCTTGCGAAAGGTGCCAGTAAAAGTTGGTGATTTTCTCTATGTAGCTCCCGGAAAAATTCACGCAGTTACTCCTGGAGTAGTAGTTTGCGAAATTCAACGTTCAAGTGATATCACTTATCGTCTTTATGACTATGACCGCTTGGATGATTCGGGGCAACCTCGTCGGTTAGATCTTGCCGATTCAATTGCTTGCACCACTGTGCCAGATAGTGAAGATGTCATTATTAAAGAAGGGAAAAAAGCAATTTTTAATAATGACTACTTTTCGGTTTATCATTGGAATGTTCAAGCGGAGCCAACCTTAGTCCTTTCTGAAAAGCCCTATTGGTTACAATTGACGGTTTTATCAGGAAACGGTCAAATTAATCACCAAAATTTTAAAAAAGGTGATTCAGCAATTACCCTAGGTCCTATCGAACCACTTCAGGCGAATGGTGACCTAAAAATTCTCCTTTCTTGAGTAAATAAAAAAAATTAATTTGTATTTTCAAGTCGAAAGTTTGTATAATTAATAATTAGTTATTGTTAATTTTTACAAACTAAAAATTTGTTTATTAAGGAGAAAAAAGTTCAATGTTAAAAAAAGATTTAACAAATCTTGACGAAGAAATTCGTGCGCTTGAAGCTATAGATTACTCACCGCTATATAACGAAAAATTACCGGCAGTTACTTATGGTTATATTCATGCCTTTAAAACGATTGCCGATTCTTTAAAGAAGAAATCATTTATCCACTTTACTTCCGGAGTCTTGGCCGGAATTTGGATTGGAATCGCCTACATCGCCTGTGTGTATGCTGCCTATTCTTTTACTAATCCTTCTGTCCAAAAATTACTTATTGGGGGGATTTTACCTTTAGTTCTTTCACTAATTTACTTTATTGGGGGAAGCTTTTTAACAGCCTTTATGTCCTTGGGTTATCCAATGATGAATGGGGTGGCTCGATATAAAGATTTCTTTAAAACAATGGCAGCTGTTTATGCCGGAAATATTGTGGGCTCTGTAGTCATTTGTTTCTTATTGGAATTAGCTAATGTTTTTGGTGATCCAGAAATAGCCAAATTTGTGGTGAATAACCTTGGCTTGAAAAAGCTTTATGTTGTTGGGCACCAAATTGGTGACAATATCAGTTTGGCATCTCCAAACACTAAATGATATAGCAGCATCGATGCTCCAATGGTAGCTAAAACTATTATGTGAGTTTTTTTCTCAGCCATTGTTTGTAATATGTTAGTTTCCTTATCATCGCAAGCCAATAAAGCGACTAAAGGAAACTTAATTGGGTCAATTATTATGTTTTGAATTTTAATTTTCATGTTTGCTATTAGTGGTTACCAACACTGTGTGGCTAACTGATTTGTAGCTGGGGGCTTATTCTTTATTAGCGTGTTCCATGAATCTATTGGAACTGCGGCTAATGGTGGCGCTATTGTTCCCCCATTGGGTATTTGTGGTTTATTCATTCTCCTAAATATTATTCCAGCGATGTTGGGAAATTATTTTGGAGCTGTTATCATGGGGTTCTTATTAGCTATTTTCAACACTTCTTATTCAAAACTTTTAATTTCAGAATACCGTTTAAAATTACTAAAAGAAGAACGTGGTAATCTTGAAGAAAAAACCTTAGAAACTAGTGATGATAATAAAAAAACTAATAAAAACTAATAAGTTGAAATAAAACTTTATTAAATAACTAATTTCATGTCTTTTAATAATTAGACCTAGGAATAAAGTTAAACAAAAAACACCAATTATAATTGGTGTTTTTTGTTTTTTTACAAGATAATGCATTCTAGAAAAAATTCCTAAGAATGTTCTAAAATGGAGAAAATTATCAACTTATAAACGGTTTTTTCTAGTTATAATAAAAGCACTTAATTTGGTATTTTTTCCAGAAAATTTATTTTTTATTGGAAAAAAGAGAAATAAAGGTCAGAAAGGTAATCATATGAAAATTATTGTTATTGGTACTAACCATGCTGGAACAACAGCAGTTCGTACCTTAAAACGTTTAAACCCAAACAACGAAATAACAACCTATGATCGCAATAATAAAATTTCTTTTTTAGGTTGTGGTATCGCCCTATGAGTTAAAGGAGAAGTCCAGACTCCAGAAGCTTTATTTTATGCCACTCCTGAAATTTTGGAAGAAGAAGGTATTAATGTCAAGATGAATCATGACTGAATTGGCATTGATGCAAAAAATAAAACAGTCACTATTAAAAACTTACAAACGAATGAAATTATCACTGACAATTATGACAAATTAATTGTAGCGACAGGTTCTTGACCAATCATTCCACCTATTCCTGGTATTGATCAAGAACGTATCCAAATCTGCAAAAACTACGACCACGGCAAAATTATTGCCGAAGCCAACGCTAACCCAAATATCAAACATGTCACCATTGTTGGAGCTGGTTATATTGGTGTTGAATTAGTGGATGCATTCATTAGTAAAGGAAAGAAAGTTTCGCTAGTGGATGTTGCACCTCGCATTATGCCAAATTATTATGATGCAGAGTTTACCAACCAAATTGAAAAAGAACGCATGCCAGCAGCTGGTGTTGATCTCCATCTTAACGAAAAAGTAATTGCCTTCAAAGGTAATAACGGTGTTTGTGAAAGCGTTGTTACTGATAAAGGTGAAATTAAAACCGATTATGTTATTTTTTCCGTGGGGGTGAAGCCACAAACACAACTTTTAGAAGGAGTTATTGACTTGCTACCCAACAAAGCCATTCAAACCAATGCCTATCTTCAAACCTCTGACCCAGATATTTATGCCATTGGTGACTGTGCTGCTGTCATGAATAAGGCTACTAACTTAGCGCAACCGATTCAATTGGCTACCACCGCTGTTCGAACCGGTATTGTAGCAGCAGTAAACATCACTAATCATAATTCATTAGCAGCTCCCGCTTTTACGGGGGCAAACGGTATCGATGTCTTTGGTATTAAAATGGCCTCAACAGGTTTGACAACAGAGATTGCTAAACGCTTAAATATTGATTTTGATTCAATTGTTTTTACCGATAAGGATAGACCCGAGTTTATGAGTTCGCAAAAGGATGTTTTATTGAAAATTATTTGGGATAAAAAAACCCGAGAAATTTTGGGGGCCCAAATAGCCTCAGAAAATAACCACACCGAAACAATGTACATGTTTGCTTTAGCTATCCAAAAAGGTTTAACGATTGATGAACTCCCATTGGTGGATATTTTCTTCCTTCCTCACTTTAACAAGCCTTACAATTTTGTTACTTTAGCTGGTTTAGAAGTTCTAGGCCTAAACTATTTTAAAAAGGAAAAGATTATCGAAAATGCATCTCTTGATTTCCAGGACCAATAGTCCATACCATAATTTAGCAACAGAAGAATATCTACTTACAAGTAATAAATATCCTTGTCCAATTGTGTTCCTTTGGCAAAATGAAAACACCATTGTGATTGGACGAAACCAAAATATTTTGGCCGAAATTAACTTAGATCCAGTTGAAAACGATTTAGTAAATGTGGTCCGTCGTAATACCGGAGGAGGGGCAGTCTTTCAAGATTTGGGTAATCTTTGTTTTTCTTTAATTGCCCAGAAAAACAAAGAGGCTGCCTTATCGCCTAACAAGGTTTTTGAAGAATGCTTAACCCCAGTTATTACGTTATTGCAAAATCAAGGTTTGAACGTTAAGTTCAGTGGTCGTAACGATCTTGAAATTGATGGAGCCAAAATTTCAGGCAATGCCCAATTACAAACGCCGACCAAGACATTAGCTCATGGCACAATTCTTTATGACGTTGACCTTAATCGCTTAGAAAAATATTTAAACGTTAATCCGCTCAAATTGCAATCAAAAAAAGTAAAATCAGTCCGAGCACGGGTCATAAATATTAAAAATCTTCTCCCAGTGCCATGGACAATGGAAACTTTTATTAACAATTTGGCCATCAGCTATGCCAAAAATGATGAAGTCCAAGAAATTGTTTTGGATGATGAAGATTGGCTGAATATTGACCAACTAGTAGCAAAAAAATATTCAACTTGGGAGTGGAATTTTGGGAAAAACCAAAGTTTCATGAGCGAAAAAGAGGTTTATTGACCAGAAATCGGTCTTATCAAGGCCTCGTTGGATACTGATGATGGGATTATTAAGGATTTAAATTTTGAAGGAGATTTTTTAGGTTCTTTATCAATAGGTCTTGTCACAAAATGCCTTATTGGTCAAAAATTAAATTCCGACACAATTCGATTAGTACCGCTACCCTTACTACAAGATGTGTTTGGTGAGGCAATGACTCACGAAAAATTAGTTCATTTATTATTTCAATAAAATTCGACAATTAAGGGAGATTGATATGGAATATAAATATTTAGGAAAATTTAATCCGCTTAAAAACGATATGGTTAGCATCATGGATCAAAACGGGGAAATTTTAAATAAACGTCTGATGCCAGATATTACACCCGAAACATTAATTGAGGCTTATAAGCTCATGTCTCTTTCACGTCGGCAAGATGATTACCAAAACAAGCAACAACGTTTAGGTCGAATCCTTTCCTTCCTTTCATCAACAGGCCAAGAAGCTGGAGAGGTAGCTTATGCCATGCAAATTAAAAAAGGGACAGATTGGTTTCTTTCAGGCTATCGCAATAATGCCGCTTGGTTAACTGTAGGAATGCCAATGCATAACATTATGATGTATTGAGCTGGCAACGAACGCGGAGGGATAGCCCCTGAAGGTATTAACTCATTACCGCCAAACATTGTGATTGGAACACAATATTCACATGCGACTGGAATTGCCTTTGCTGAAAAATACCATAAAAAACCGGGTGTTGTTTTAACAACAACTGGCGATGGTGGTTCAAGTCAAGGTGAAGTTTATGAAGCCATGAATTTTGCCAAATTGCATGAAGTACCAGTCATTTTTGTTATCGAAAATAATAAATATGCGATTTCAACACCGGTTTCAAAAGCTACTAAAGCGCAAAATTTTGCTATCAAAGGCATAGCAACTGGAATCCCTGGTATTCGTGTTGATGGTAATGATTTTTTAGCAAGCTATGGTGTTTTTAAAGAGGCCTTTGAGTGAGTTAGGGAGGGGAATGGTCCAATTTTGGTGGAAGTTGATACTTATCGTTTGGGCGCTCACTCCTCATCTGATAACCCGAAAATATATCGCCCCGATGAAGAACTCGCTGAATGACTTCCTAAAGACCCGCTAGTTCGGTTAAAAAAATATCTTTTATCTCAAGGACTTTGAGATGACACTAAACAGCTAACTATGGAAACTGAACAAGATAAATTCATTGAAGAAGAATTTGCTATCGCGCTTAAAAACAAGGATTATGACCTAAAAGAAATTTTTGCCTATATGTATTCAGAAATGACACCAGATTTAGAAAAACAATATGAAGAAGCAGTGGCGTTCCATAACGCCCACCCAGAAATGAAGGAGGTTCATCATTAATGCCCGTTTTAAATAATGTCCAAGCTGTCACTAATGCTCTTGATGAAGCTTTAGCGAAATGACCAGAAGTAGTCATCTATGGGGAAGATGCCGGTTTTGAAGGTGGGGTTTTCCGTTCCACTCAAGGCTTGCAAGCAAAATATGGAGAAAATAGAGTTTTCGATGCTCCAATTTCCGAAGCAACATTTGCCGGTGTGGGTATGGGTATGGCCCTTAATAGTATGAAACCAGTCGTTGAGTTACAGTTTCAAGGTTTGGGATGAGCCTCTTTACAAAATATTTTGACCCATATTTCTAAAATGCGGAATCGTTCGCGCGGTCGTTGAACAGTGCCAATGGTTATTCGCATGCCAATGGGAGGAGGCATTAGAGCTTTAGAACATCACTCGGAAGCTATGGAAGCGATTTATGCTCATACACCGGGCCTAAAGGTTATCATTCCTTCGACACCTTACGATACCAAAGGTCTCCTTCTTGCTGCTATTGAATCTCCAGACCCAATTATTTTCTTTGAACCAACCAAGTTATATCGAGCTTATAAGCAAGAAGTACCCGATGGTTTCTATACTTTGCCAATTGGCGAAGCCTATAAAATTGCCGAAGGTCAAGACTTAACAATTGTGACTTATGGAGCCCAAACTGTCGACGCTCAAAAAGCAGTCGCAATGCTTAAAGCAGAACGTCCAGAAATAACTATTGATCTTATTGATCTTCGTACAATTGTTCCTTGGGATAAAAAAATGGTTATCGAATCGGTGAAGAAAACTGGTCGTCTTTTAGTCACGCATGAAGCCGTAAAATCATTTTCTGTGGCCGCTGAAATCATGGCTACCGTTAATGAAGAGGCCTTTGACTATTTAAAGGCCCCTTTGGCACGAGTAACCGGCTATGATATTGCAATTCCTTTCGATAGAGGAGAAAGTTTTCACCAAGTAAATCCTGCCAAAATTTATGAAAAGATGAAAGACCTTCTAGATTATAAATTTTAGTTATGGAAACTTTACCAATTAATCTTAGTCAAACTAGTGATTATAAAGAAAGGATAGATAATCAATGGGAACAAAATCTAACGTTCGCGCCACGCCCCTAGCACGCAAAATAGCAGCCGCAATGGGTATCGATTTGGCCACTATTACACCAACAGGACCTAATCAACGCATTCTTGTGAAAGATGTTGAAGCTTTGGCAAATCATGACAAGACCACTCAAGATAATAATCTTGTTTCAGGTTCAGGTCAGACCCATAACCAAAGTCCATCACTTACAATTAATAATCCAAATGCTCCCTCAGCAAAAGTAGTTTCCACCAAATTAACTTTTGAAGCAAAACCAATGTCAGGGATTCGCAAAGCTACCATGAAGGCCATGACCTATAGCCACCAAACAAATGCAGCCTTTACAGGAATGAAAAAAATGGATATTACACCAACAGTCACCATGAAAAAGAGTTTAATGGTCGAGGCTCAAAAACAAGGAACCAAACTTACCTATTTAGCTTTTTTAGTGAAAGCAGCTGCCAAAGCCCTGCAAGAGATGCCGAATGTTAATGCCCAAATTGATGAAGCTAATAAAGCTATCCACTATGTTAAAAATATTAATATTGGCATCGCTGTCGATACGCCCGATGGTTTAATGGTGCCAGTCATCAAAGACGCAGACCAACTTTCTATTTTTGCCATCGCACAAGCCATTAGTTCATTAGCAAACAAAGCTAAAGAAAAAAAACTTGCTCTATCAGAAATGAGTGAAGGTACATTTACAATCACAAACTTTGGAGCCGTGGGTTTGGATTTTGCAACTCCCTTAATTAATTCTCCTGAATCCGCTATCCTGGGTGTTGGCACAATGCATCGTGAACCAATTTACTTAAATCCTGATGATTTAAGTCCAACCCCCCGCTACATGATGCCTTTTTCTTTAACAGCGGATCACCGTATAATCGACGGAGCCGATGCGGGACGGTTTCTTTTAAAAATGGAAACTTTTCTCCAAAATCCTATTACATTATTTATTTAAAGAAAGAGGTTAGTTATGTATAAAGTAAAATTTGCAGACATCGGTGAAGGTCTAACCGAGGGGAAAGTAGTTGAGGTCCTTGTCAAACTTGGCGACACTGTTAAAGCAGGGGATAGTTTGTTTTATGTTGAAACAGATAAAGTTAATTCTGAAATTCCAGCGCCCACATCTGGAAAAATTGCCAAAATTAATATCCAAACTGACCAAGAAATTAAAGTCGGTGACGTAGTAATGGAAATTGATGATGGTCAAAAAAATGTTGAAGCTAGTTTGGATACAAATAAATCGCAAGAAACTGCAACCACAAAATCTGTAAGTCCGATGGTTGATGTTGAGGAAAACGCTAGTGTAGTTGGTTCAACACCAGTTTCTAACGATCTTCTACCGCCTCGGGCTCAACAACCAATAAATAATAAACCAACAACAAATCCAGAAGTGGAAACGGACAAACTTCAAGAACAGGAAAGTCAAGCAATTCCCCAAGAACAAAAGACAACTTATGACTACGATGTCATTGTCATCGGCGGTGGCTTAGGTGGCTATACTACCGCCATTAAGTCGCACCAATTAGGACTAAAGGCCCTTGTAATTGAAAAGGATAAATATGGTGGAGTTTGTTTGAATGTAGGGTGCATCCCTACTAAAGCTTTATTAAAATCAGCCAAACTTTATGAGCAAACTCGCAAGAAGACTGAAGCTTTTGGCGTCGAACTAGGTGATAACAATAAAGTAACTTTAAATTGATCCGTTGTCCAAAAACGTAAGAACGATGTTGTCGAAAAATTGACTAATGGCGTCTTGTACCTCTTAAAGAAAAATCAGGTTGACCATATCGAGGGTGAAGCGCTAAGTGTGGATAACCACTCAATCAAGGTTAATGACAAAGTTTATACTGGTGCCAACTTAGTTATCGCAACTGGTTCAAAACCAAATACCTTACCATTGCCGGGTTTTTCTGAAGCTAAAAAAGCAGGTTTCTTAATTAATTCAACCGAAGCCTTATCGTTACCAAAAGTGCCTAAAAAGGTAATCATTATTGGTGGTGGAGTAATCGGGGTAGAATTTGCTTGTCTTTTCAGCAATTTCGGTGCTGAAGTAACTTTATTGCAGGGATTACCAACAATTTTAGAAATGCTTGACCCTGATATTTCTCAAGAAATGACTAAACTCCTAGCAGATAAATACGGCGTGAAAATTATTACTAATGCACAAATCGTCAAAATTGAGGACAAAAATGTCATTTTTGAGCATGAAGGTAGAGAACACAAATTAAGTGCCGATTATTGTTTAGAATCAGTTGGTCGAGGTCCAGTTCTTCAAGGCTTTGATAATTTAGCATTGGACAAGGACAATCGTGGTTTCTTAAAAGTTGCTAATGAATATGGGCAAACTAATATCCCCAACATCTATGCTGTTGGGGATATTAACGGGCATTTAATGTTAGCCCATGTAGCCAGCCATGAAGGGGAAGTTGCGGCTAACCATATCGCTGCAAAAAATGGTTTGCCACGTGCCGAAGATTTGCGGATTAACTATGACGAAGTGCCAAGTTGTGTTTATTCTCACCCAGAAATTGCCGTTGTTGGTAAAACTGAACCCCAATGCCAAAGAGAAGGAATAAATTATAAAGTTTATAAATTTCCATTTTCAGCAATTGGTAAGGCGATTGTTGATGGTCATCCCTATGGATTTACAAAAGTTATCGTTGAAGAACCTTTTGGGAAGGTTCTTGGCGCTCATATCATTGGTAATCGCGCGACGGAAATGATTAGCGAAATTACAGTTTTGATGGAAGCCGAAGGAACAATAACCGAGCTAGCCCATACAATTCATCCGCATCCAACAATGAGCGAAGCAATTGGCGAAACAGCGCAAGCGCTTTGGTCAGGGGTAGCTATTAACATTTAGGATAGAAAGTGTAAAGTAGGGAACTATTAATGTATTCACTCACCGATATTGAAGCCTTTCTCAAACAAGGACCAAAAATGAAATTAGTTTTTCCAGAAGGAAACGAAAAGAAAATTCAAATGGTTGCTAAAGAATTAGTAAACAAAAAAATAGCCATTCCTTGGTTATTATTTGA
Source organism: Entomoplasma freundtii (assembly GCF_002804205.1). Classification (GTDB taxonomy): domain Bacteria; phylum Bacillota_I; class Bacilli_A; order Mycoplasmatales; family Mycoplasmataceae; genus Williamsoniiplasma; species Williamsoniiplasma freundtii. Next base: position 242,839 of record NZ_CP024962.1, on the reverse strand, counting down.
AACTAAAAGCCAAGTCCCTCAGGATTTAAATGGAATGATTAAGTTTCTCACAATGGAAGACATTGATTTGAAACCTTTTGTGACTGATTTTATGGCCCTTCGGGGATCAAAAACAACGTTTGAGCAAGCTCAAGCACTGATGAAAAACCGGGCCTATTTAGGCGCTATGCTTTGCCAAAACGGTCAAGTCGATGGAATGGTTTGTGGCCTTACTTTTACTACCGCAGAAACACTGAGACCTGCTTTACAAATCATTAAAACTCAACCTGGTTTGTCTTTAGCTTCTTCCGCGATGATTTTGCGACGAGAAAATGAAAATTACCTTTTTACAGATTGCGCTTTAAATGTGGTTCCAAATCCACAACAATTAGCTACAATTGCTAAATTAGGAGCCCAGTTTGCCAACGAACTCGGTATCACAAAACCAGAAGTAGCTCTTTTAAGTTATTCAACAAAAGGATCAGGTTTTGGGCCTCAAGTCGATAACGTGCAAGAAGCGGCTAAAATCCTTGCTAAAGATCCATCTGTAGATTTTGTTTTTGATGGTGAAATACAATTTGATGCTGCTTTTGACAAAAATATCCGTTTAAAAAAAGCACCGGAAACTAAAATTACGAAAAACCATCCAGATATTTTTGTCTTCCCTGATTTGCAGTCAGGAAATATCGGTTACAAGATAGCTCAACGGTTAGCTAATTTTAAGGCTGCCGGACCTTTTATTTTAGGTTTAAATAAACCTGTTAACGATTTAAGCCGGGGGGCAGAACTAGCCGATATTTACGAGACAGCTTTAATTACTGCTTTTCAGGCGCAACAAACAAAACAAGTTGCCAAAAATTCCCCTCACTTAGAAGATGAAAGTCAACAAGAATCTGGTTGTCAACAAAGGAGTTCGTAATAAAATGGTTTTAGTAGTGAATTCAGGAAGTAGTTCAATCAAGTTCCGACTTTATAAAGTAGTTCAAGGGCATTTGGAGATTATAGCAGAGGGGATAGCTGAGCGAATTGGTTTAGATGGTAGCTTAACCATTAAGGCAAATGGGATAAAAGACACTTGACAACACGATTTTCCCAACCATCTACGAGCTGTCGAGACCATTATCGCTAGTTTACAAAACTTACAATTAATTAATAAACCTACCGATATTGAAGGTATTGGTTTTCGTGTAGTACATGGTACAAATAAAATCACTAAACCAATTATTATTGACCAAGAAACAAAAATGATTATTAAAGAGGCAGCCAAATTGGCGCCTTTGCATAACCCTGGCGCCCTTATCGCTATTGAAGCCTTTGAAAAAGTGATTCCTCAAGCAACACTCGTAGCACAATTTGATACCGCCTTTCACCAGACAATTCCAGAAGTCAACTTCATTTATCCCGTTCCTTACGAGTGATACCAAAATCACCAAGTACGGAAATATGGTTTCCATGGCATTAGTTACCAGTTTATTACCCAAAAAATGGCAGAAATCACCGGCAAGGCAAGTCACAAACTTAATTTAATTGTTTGCCACCTTGGTAATGGGGCTAGTGTTGCTGCTATTAAAAAGGGAGTATCTTTTGACACTACCATGGGCTTTACACCTTTAGCTGGTTTAATGATGGGAACGCGTTCAGGCAATATTGATCCTTCTATTTTGGCTTATATGGGTAAAGAGCTCAATTTAAATCTTGACGAAGTCACCGATTTGCTCAATAAAAAATCTGGTCTATTAGGACTTTCACAATTTTCAAGTGATATGCGTGATATTGAAAATGAATGAAAAAAGGGGACTAAATTGCCAAGTTTAGCTTATGAAAAGTATGTGCAAATTGCTGCAGACTTTATTGTGACAATGGCTAATAGGATTGGCGAGCCTATCGATGCCCTAGTTTTCACTGCTGGAATTGGTGAAAATTCACCATTAATTCGGCAAAGCATCATCATGAATTTGCCATTGTTAAATCTTGTCTTAGATAATAATGCTAATCATGAAAAATATCAGGAATGAAGTAAGATTTCGGCACCTACTTCTAAAATTCCGATTTATGTTGTACGTACTAATGAAGAATTAATGATTGCTCAAGAAACAATTAAATTAATGACTTCTCAAAATAAAAAACTAAACAACCTTGTTTAGTTTTTTATTTTGTTATTAGCAATTTTGAGTGCTGATTGTGATAAATAAATAAGTCCTGCAAAGATTAAATCTTCTTGGTATTCAAAACCATCCTGAGTTCAACCGGGTTGGAATAAAATCGCGTTACCTCCTGTGAACACAATTTCCGATTTAATAGTCATTTGTTTAGTAGCAAGTGACTTTAACATTTCGTAATGACCATTAACACAACCAATTCCTAAAGAAACCTGAGTATTTTGGCCAAAAAGAGCTGTTTCTCATTTATAAGCTCCGGGCGTAAGTAAGGCAGCTTTATTAATTAAAGCCTCTAAACCAATTGTTACTCCAGGAGTAATGATTGTTCCTTGAAATTTTCCTTGAGAGATAAAACTAATGGTCGAAGCGGTACCACAATTAATCAAGACGGCATTAGTCCATTCGCGGGCATAAAACATAGCCAAAAAATCGCTCCCTAGTCTTTCTCAATCAAAGTCAAAATCCTTATTATTAATTAACGATGAATCACGAATATTGAAAACGTTGACTCAACGGGGTAAATCAGTCAATCATTGATTAAAATTTGGGACAACACTAGAATAAGCTAAAAAAACTGGTTCAGGTGTAGTAATGGCTAATTTATCTAAGAAATCCCGCGGAGTCATAGCTAAGAAGTCATTAGTTAAGACTCGAAGACCTTTCTTAATTTTTTTGGTTTGTTGTTGGAAGAAGCGGCAATCAATTGTTGTATTCCCGGCATCGATTAATATTACCTTCATAAGTTTTCTCCTTTTTGGTAGTCATCTTTAATTTACTCATTCTAAATCAAAAATGAAAGTCAGAGGGAAGTGTAGATTAAAAATGTTGAAAACGTTAAAATTAAAAGGATAAGGATGACGATGAAAAAACTTCATGATTTAAAAGCCAATGAAAATGATTTAGAACTTTTAGTAAGAATAGAAAGAGCCACTTTATTATCTGGAGCCAATGGCCAAAATTATTTAATTTTGAATTTAGTGGATCCTAGTGGTCGGTTAGAAGCAAGAAGATGAATGGTTAATGACTACGATAAAGAACACCTCGTACCCAATCAGTACATTCATTTAACCAAAGCCGTGACTAGTGAATACCGTGGTCAATTACAATTAAAAATAAATGAATATGCTGTTTTAACGGAAAACGATTTGACAAAATTTGGTTTTAAAAGCGACGATTTTTTTGTCAAAGCTCCTCTTGATGTTGAAAAACATTATCAAGATTTCAAGAAGCTTGTTGGTGGTTTTGAAAATGAAGTTTATCGTAAAGTGACTTTACACCTCTTAAAAAAATATGAGAAAGAATTTTTAAGATACCCTGCAGCAATCTTTATTCATCATAACGTTCATGGTGGTTTGTTTTGACATAGTTATACGTTAGTCAAAAATATTCTAGCCATTCGTGATAATTATAGTTATGCCAATATTGACTGAGAGCTTCTGATTGCAGGAGCCATTCTTCATGACCTTGGTAAGGTGGTGGAAATTAATAACATTGGTGCTAATGATTATTCATTAGAAGGAAAATTAATTGGACATATTTCCTTAGGTAATTCTCAAGTAGTCCAAGCTGCTCATGAGTTAGGTTTTATTGATTATGAGAATGGCCGTCAAAACGCCTCAGTTACCTTACTAGAACATCTCATCCTTGCTAGTCATGGCAAGCATGACTTTGGATCACCAGTTGAACCACATACAATTGAAGCGGTTATCTTATCGACCTTCGATAATCTAGATGCTCGAATCTACCGAACGAATGAAGAAATAAGTAAAGTTAACCTCTTTAGTTGGACACCAAAATTGCCAAGTGAAGATAACAAGATGTTTTATCACCATTTTGACAAAGTAAAAGCAAAAACCAAAAAATAATTAAAGGAGAAAAATATGGGAAGAGCCCATGAAGTGCGCGCAGCCTCAATGGCAAAAACTGCCGCAAAAAAATCTGCTGCTAATGGTCGTGCAGCCAAAGAAATTTATATGGCCACCAAAAGGGGTGGACCAGATCCAAAAGCCAATTTAGAGCTCCGTGCTTTAATCGAAAAAGCGAAATCGCAACAAATTCCAAGTGACGTTATTCAACGGGCAATCAAACGGGCTCAAGGTAGTGATGCTGAAAGTTATGTTACCAACCGTTATGAAGCTTTGGGACCAGGGGGAAGTGCAATTATTATTGATTCATTAACGACCAATGTTAACCGTGCCGCTGCCTTGATTCGAGAAGTTCTAAATAAAAACCATGGTAATCCCGAAGGAAAGGTCAGTTTTCTTTTTAAACCAGCCTCGATTTTTGTTTTTGAAAATGGACAATTAGATTTAGAACTTGACGAAATTCTCGAAGAATTGATGATGGCTTCTGCTAGTGTTGATGATGTTTTAGAAGATGACGGTTTGACGTTAGTTTACGCCCCATTTAAGGATTATGCGGCGACTAAAAAAGTTTTAGATAACTTAGGTGTAAAAAACTATGTCGTTTCCGAAACCAGGATGGTTCCCATTGATACGCCATTGACTCTTAGTGACGAGGATGCCAAAAATTTCCAAAGCCTTTTGGATAAATTAGACGATTTGGAGGATGTTCAAAACGTTTATCATAATGTAGCTTTGTAAAAAACAAATATAAAAATTCCCCCTTTTCATTCAAAGGGGGAATTTTTATATAAAAAAAATCTATTAGATTTAAGCCAATAGATTTCTAAAAACAATCAAAGCCTACTTATTTGTTATTTCGTGAACTTTGTTAGCAACATGCTCAACGTCAGTTCCAATAATAATTTGTAAAGCTTCATCTCCTAAGCGTTTAACACCATAAGCCCCAAGGTTTTTATATTCTTGGTCAGAACCAATTTTATTATCCTTAACGGTTAGTCTTAAACGAGTAGCGCAATTATCAACTTTAACGATATTTTCCTCTCCGACTAAACGAATAATTTCGTTAGCCATGATTGAGTACTTATCACCAGATTTTTGGTCTGTTTTATTTGACATCGCTTGGATATTAGTAGGTTGATCATCACGACCTGGAGTTTTGATATCCATTTTTTTGATTGTAAAGTAGAATGAATAGTAATATAGAGGGAACATTAGTGCAGCAAGCAATAGCATTCATAGTGGGTTAGATAACACACCATAAGCATTACCATTAGCAAGTCCTTCAAATTTACTCATTCCTCATGAAGTTGGGAATGAAATAATGTAGTCAATTAAACCACCCGAGAAGCCAAATCCAATATGCATATGCATTGCAACTGCGATAGATGCAAAGATAGCACAGAAGACAGCATTATAAACTCATAGGATTGGTCCAACGAAGATAAAGGCGAACACAATTGGTTCATCAATTCCTGTTAATAAGGCAACAACAGCGACTCCTCCAAGGAAGGCAGTAACTTGTTTACGGTTTTCCTTCTTGGAAGCCATAATCATTGCTAAGGCTGCTCCTGGTAAACCTCCTCAATACATTGGGAAGTAACCAGTTTGGAAGTTACCTGATAACAATGATTGTTGGAAAGCATTGATATCTCCAAAGACGGCATAAGTTCCATTACCCATCGATAGAATTACATCACTTACTAGATTTGGTCGATAAGTGAAGTAATCTTTAAAATTGTCACCAGTGATTCCACCATTAGGCAGATTTTTTCAACTACCGGCAATTTCATTTAAATGTTTCATCAACTCTGTGCCAGCGCTTTCTCAAACTTCTGGAGGAATAACGTCAGCTCCTAAAACCATTTTTCCAGTCATTGGATCAAGAATAGGTCCTTGCACTGGTAATTGGAATCATAAGAAAGTGTTAATAATGTGGTGCAACCCAAATGGTTGGGTGAAACGGTTAACTAAGGCATAAATAAACGCCCCAGGGACCGCTCAAGCATCTCCCGATGATAAAGTTTGACCAAGTTTTACTAACCCGAATTGGATTCAAGGTCAAATGATAGCGAAGATAAATGCTAATGGTAATGAAATTAACATTACCACCATTGGTACAAAACGACGTCCACCGAAGAACGACAAGTACATTGGTAGTTTAATATCTCTGTACTTATTGTAAAGTCAAGCGGTAAAGCAACCGGCAGTAATTCCACCAACAACACCAATGTTAAGGATGAATTGTCCACCAATTTTTTCTAAAGTTTCTGTTTCTGCCCCCGGCACCAAGATTTTGCCGTAAGTTGGAACATAAAATAATTGCGATAGTCCTTTGATGAGATGATAATTACCATCAGCATCCTGAACATAATATTCCATTTGTAAAACGTTCTTATAGAAAAGTGAGGCTAAACCGTTTTCAGCTAAAAATCCGGTTAACGCAAAGTACAATACAGCTCCGACAAGGGCTGCTTCCCCACGGTTATCTTTGGATAAACCAAAGGCCGTACCGATTGCAAAAAATAAAGCTAAATTATCGAAAACTATCTTACCTGGAGTTTGGATGATAAAGCCAATTCAGTTTCCAGCATTTCTAGTGCCGTCTTCTGCAATTGGATTTAACGAAATAGCCAAAGCACCAAAACGATTCAATAAGGCAGCAAAGGGGAGAATAGCAATTGGATATAAAAGTGCTTTCCCTAAGTTTTGCAACTTTAACAAAGTGTCAGATCAAAATTTCTTGTGGCCTTCTTTACTAAAGGGCTTAACATGAAATTTTTGAAGTGAACTTTGCTCTTTGTTTAAAGAGTTTTTCATTATTAAATTCTTATCCTTTCATAGTTTTATTGTAAACATAGATTGGACAAAAATGATAAATTTTTATCACAAAAAAACGAGAAATTTTTATTGTTTTTTCATTACTGGCGTAATATTTTGTGTTTTTTGCTTTCAAACAAAATCATGAAATTTTTTCAAATCTTCATAATTAAAAAATTGGAATTTAGGGCTTATTTGGTCATCATAGGTCACAAAACTAAAAATTAGGCTCTTAGTTTGAATATCAATTCACATTCGACAATAAAAGAGGCTATCAAAAGTTGTTACGAATGTGTCGGCCTCTCGAGTAAACGATACAAAATCTGGAAAAATTTCCATTTTAGTATCAACAAAGGCAACGGGCTCCCTACTTTTTTTAGCATCGACGAAGCCTTCAAGGAGCGCAAGACTATGGTTAATTTTAGTTTGTGGCAATTCAGTTTTTGGTAAAACAAACTGATCAAGAGTTTTAGCAAAAACTCGAATAGGGATTGAAATTGACTTTTGCGATGAATCGGGAAAATTGAGATTAGTGTCTTCTTCAGAAACTAAGGCAGTAGGCTGATTAATAACAATTGGTTCTAATGGGTCAATTGCGGAAATTTTGGCGATTATTTCCTGACTCTCCTGATAAATTTTGCGATGTCTATTACCAGTTGTCAACAAAGCCATGGTGGCCATTAAAGCAATAAAAACTATAGTACAAACTATTGAAATAATTAAAGTTTGAGGATTAAACTGCTTACTGAGCAAAGGGGTGACTAAATAAATTTTTCACATAATTGTCGCCTCATCCCTGTTCTATCTTTTAAACAAAAGAGTCATCAATAAGATAAATCCTAAAAAATCAGCAGTTAAGCAAAAAGCAAAGATATAGTAAATAAAAACATTATAGTAATCTTTTATTCCGCGTCCATTTTGACTAACGAAATGTTTCTTTTGTTCATAATGCTTCATCTTAATTTGTCACCATAAGCCAATCCCGAAAAAGAATAAACCAATAAAAGTGGCAATCGCCCCGATTAAATACCAAATATGTTGTGAATCCATTATTTTAATTACGCTTTGAATTCATGAATAATAACTCCTTGGACGACGCGATTAACAAGTCCTGAGGGTCAAGGGTTATCGGGGGTTTTGGCTAAACTTAATGATTTATAAAAAGCATAAACTTGGCTTTGAGTAACATAGTTTAAACCCATTAAAAAGTCATCATTAATTGATAAAGGGCAGCTCAGAGTTTGCACTAAACTCGATACTTGTGAGGCATCGAAGCAATCAATAGCAATCACTTGATTTAATTGGTTTTGGGTAGCCAACTCTTTTAAAAGATCCAAATCATAACGACGCGCATACTCATTACGGTTCATAAGCACAAAGGCAATTGTTTTATCATTTAAAATTGACTTTGGTCCATGACGGAAACCAACGGGGGTGTTGAAGAAAGTAGCTACTTCACCAGCGCTAAGTTCTAAAACCTTAAGGGCCGATTCTTCCGCAATGCCTTTAAGGATACCGCCACCAAGGAAAACAATCCGTTCATGTTTCTGGTTGGCAAGATTTTCTAATTTCAAAAAGTTATTTTTTAAATTGCAATCAATTTCCTTGATTGCTTGAATTAAATGATTTTTGTTAGTAACAAAGTTCACTAAATCAAATATAAGTCAAGCAGCAACCATCATTCCTGTAAAACTCGAAGTCATTGCGAAAGACTTATCGTTTGAAACTTCTGGCATTAAAAGGACTAAATCATTTTTATTAATTTGGGCTATTTTGGCTAAAGCACCATCCTTATTACAAGTAATTACTAAGTTGCTAACTGTTGTGACATATTGTTGCACAATATTGTAAGTGGCGACCGATTCAGGAGAATTTCCACTACGTGCAAACGATACGAGCAAGGTTGGTTTGTGGGAATTTAGGAAATGGGTGGGATGGGTAACAAGGTCAGTGGTGGCAATTGATTTTGCATCATAGCCCTTTTTGATGAGGTCAAGATAAAGAACATTTCCTGCAAACTCACTTGTTCCAGCTCCCGTAAAAATAATTTGCGTATCCGGAGTTAAGTGTGTCGCTAAAAAGTTTTCGATAACTTGTTTTTGGTTTTCTATTAAGGTTAATACTTCTGCTCAAACTTGAGGTTGTTGAGTGATTTCAGTGAGAGTTGCTAAACCTTTGTTAGCAACTAAATCTTCATGACTAAAATTTAATAACATGCTAAAATTCCTATTCTAATGCTTTACCAGCTGCGTTAAACGCTTTTATTTTTGCTTCGGCTACAGTGCGCACTGCATCAATACCTGAGCGTCCAAATTTACGAGCATCAAACCCATCTGGATTATTTTGGAACCAATTTTTTATGGCATCTGCATAAGCCACTTTTAAATCAGTTCCGATATTAATTTTGGCAATACCTTTAGCAATTGCTTGAGAGAGTTGTTCATGAGGAACATCACTTGACCCATGAAGAACCAACGGGGTATCAATGGTTTGTGCCATTTCTTCAATTAAGTGAAATTGAAGATTTACCTTTCCTTTGTAAAGCCCATGGGCAGTTCCAACAGCAATAGCTAAGGCATCAACTTGTGTTAGATTATTAAATTGGCGAGCCTCGTGAGGGTCGGTGTAACCACCATTATTGGAATTACGGTCATCTTCTTTACCACCAACATGGCCAATCTCACTTTCAACTTCAACTCCCTTGGCACGTGCATACGCAACGATTTCTTGAGTTTCAGCAACATTTAAGTGAAATGGTTGTTGAGATGCATCTAGCATGACACTATCAAACCCAGCATCAATGGCATATTTAATCAGGTTTTTGTCAAAGCCATGATCTCAATGCAAAATAACTGGTACTTTAGCTTGAGAAACAGCACTTAAACCCTGAGCGATTGCATAATCGACTCCCATATACTTGGCCGCGGACTCCGTAACCATTAAGATTACTGGCGCTTGTAGATTCTCTGCTGCTTCAATAATTCCTTTTAACATCTCTAAATTGTCTCAATTGAAAGCAGGTACCGCATAACCTAGTTCACGAGCTTTCAACAATTCTTTTTTAAAACTTGTTTTCATTGTTCTCCTCAGACTCATTTTTATAATAACAAAATTGATAAAAAATTATCACTACTTTTTTTGTTGCTTTTGGTCCTATTTCTCTCAAGGTTCAAATTCATGAAGGCACCCTTTGTGTTTGAAGCCGTGTTTACGGGCCTCTACCAAGCTTTCATGTTCTTTAGAAATGCCATTTAAATCCAAAATTTTATTTTCAAATTTTTTGCAAATTGAACAACTTCCTGGTTTTTCTAATACTTTTACTAATTTTGTTGACTCCTTCGGGGCGTCAAGAACTTTAGTTTCTTGTTTCGCTTGGCGTTTATGTTTTCAATGATTTCACGGAAGAATCATTGCCAATAGTAAAATTCCCAAGGCAATTAAAAAGATTACTCACCACGGAAGATATTCAATACCATACTCTTTGCCTACAACATTATTTGAAAAAAAATTTACAACCATCATTCTCAATTTCCTTTTTTGTTTTGATTGTAATAATAAAAAGCAGAAAAGCAAAGTTCAAAAAGACTAAATAAGAGGTTTGGAAAAAGTGGAACTTTGAAATATAATCTTCTCTAGTTCAACTTAGCAATTAAAGGAGCCTTAAAAATTAATGGATAAATCTACTAGAGAAGATTACCTCCTGGCTGAAATTAAAAATAGAAATATTTTAACAACCAAGGAATTTTATGAAATCGCTGCGAAAAAAGGTATTGTAAATATTACTGCGCGACGCGATTTACAAAACTTCGCCAAAGATGGCTATATTTCAATTGATTTAGGAGCAATTACTTTTACATCAGTAAGTCCTATCGAACGTAGTCGTTGGGAAAAGAAAAACCACAATCAAGATCTTAAAAGTGAAATCGGCAAAACGGCTGCCAAAATTTTACAACCAGACGATATTATTTTTCTAACTCCCGGAACGACAAATGAATGAGTGGTACGAGCAATCAATAAACCATTAAACACTCTTGTCACTAATGGTTTAGAAATTTTTAACCTTGCAAAAAATAATTTAAATATCAAAAAAGTCATCCTTTTGGGTGGTACTTATCGTCACCGTAGCAGTGCTTTTGTGGGGTTAGAAACTTTATCAACCTTAAACCATTATCATTTTACGAAGGGCTTTTTCACCGGGACTAATATCGATGAAGAGCTAAATATTTATAATGATAATAGTGAAGAAACGCCAACCTATTTAAAGGTTTTGGACCAATGTGATCAAAAAATCGTTATTTTTGATTCAACGAAATTTGGTGGTCAAGGTTTTCACTCAATTGTTCCTATCACGGATTTTGACCAATTGATTACCAATAAAGGAATTGACAAACAATGATTGAAAAAGTTAGAAGACAAAATCGAAGTTAACTTAGGATAACAAAAAAACTTCCTTAGCAATTGCTAAGGAAGTTTTTTTGTTTTTTATTTTAAAACAGCAATTAAGTCACCCTTTTTGACATTTCCATTTTTCAAAATTTGGATTTCTCTTCCACTTTGATTTGTAAAGACTAAAGGTGTTTTGATTGACGGTACCGATTTTTGGATTTTTTCCAAATCAACATCCACTAGTTTATCACCAACTTTAATTGGTTGATCTTGAGCTACATAGCTCTTGAAACCGTCACCATTAAGGTTAACTGTGTCAAGACCAATGTGGAGTAAAACTTCAACACCGTTTTTATTACGAATTCCATAAGCATGTTTAGTAGGGAAAACTGTAATTAGTTCTCCTTCCATTGGAGCCACAAAATAACCATTAAGTGGTTCAAAAGCAAAACCATCACCCATCATTTTATCTTTGAAAACATCATCTTCAACTTGATCAAGCGAAATTAGTTTTCCATCAACGGGGGCAAAAATTTCAAGGTTTTTATTTTTATTTTTTCCAAATATTCACATTTCTGGATTCTCCTTTTAATTGCTTTTTATTTTATCAAAGTTTTATTTAAGTTTAGCAATGAAGTTATCAACTAATTTTAGGACTTCGGCCTCTGTTTCACATTCTAAAGCTTGGTTAGCAAGTTTTTCTGCTTGAGCAAGATTAATTTTAGACATCAATGAACGTGCTTTCAAAATTGAACTAGCACTCATTGAAAATGCATCTAGTCCTAGGCCTAAAAGTAACGGAATAGCTTGAGGTTCTCCCGCCATTTCACCACACATACCCACTCAACGATTATGTTTGTGACCACCATCAATTGTCATTTTGATTAAACGAAGAATCGATGGATTGGTTGGTTGGTAAAGGTAGGCAACGTTTTGGCTCATTCGGTCAGCAGCCATTGAATATTGCACAAGGTCGTTAGTACCAATTGAGAAGAAATCAGCATGCTCAGCAAACTTATCAGCAAGAACCGCAGCAGCTGGAATTTCAATCATCATTCCAATTTCAATTTTTTTATCGTAAGCGATTTTTTCGTTATCTAATTCTTTTTTGCAAAGTTCTACAAATTCTTTTGCTGCCTTAAATTCGTCAACCGTAGCAATCATTGGAAACATAATAGCGATTTTTCCAAAAGCTGAGGCACGTAGTAAAGCACGAATTTGGTCACGAAAAATACCTTTTTCAGCTAGAGTGAAACGGATAGCACGGTAACCTAAGAAAGGATTCATTTCGTGAGGGAATTCATAATAACTTAATTTTTTATCGCCACCAATATCCAAAGTTCGGATAACAACTACTTTTCCTTCCATAGTTTGGGCCACTTTTTTATAAGCAACAAATTGTTCTTCTTCGGTTGGGAAATGATCGTTATCCATATAAAGGAATTCAGTACGGAATAAACCAACGCCATCGCCACCACGTTCAATCACTGCCTCTGCATCATTAGGTGAACCAATATTTCCTTCAATTAATTTTTTAGTTCCATCTGCTGTTTCAGTCGGACGATTTTTGAATTTATTTAGTTCTGCTTTGGTAACTTTCGAAGCTTCCATGGCTTCTTTAAAAGTGTTAATTTCGTTTTCTGATAAATCAACCTCCACAAAACCTTGGTCGCCATCAAGGGCAATTAGAGCATGATTTTTAACTTTTTCGGTCACAACTTTTAAACCCAAGACAGCTGGTATTTCAAGACTACGAGCCATGATAGCGGCATGAGAAGTTCTTCCACCAATATTAGTAGCAAAGCCTTTGACAAAATTCTTATCTAATTGAGCTGTTTGACTTGGAGTCAAATCGTCAGCAACAATAATTACTTCTTCATTGATTGTCGAAAGATCGATAATTGGTAAACCTAAAACATGCTTAATCAAACGATTAGCAATATCTTTAATATCAGCACTACGTTCTTTGAAGTAAGGATCATCCATTTGTGAAAACATTTCGTAATAATTATTTGTTACTTTATGAATGGCATAAGCGGCATTTACTTTTTCAGTTTTGATTAAATCCTTAATTTCATTTTGCATTTCAGGATCATTAGCAATATCCTTATGTGCCTCAAAAATAGCTGCTTTTTCATCACCTAATTTTTGTTGGGTAGTTAATCTTAGTTTTTCTAATTCTAAAAGTGAATCAGTGACTGCTTGATCTACTTTAGCAAGTTCAGTTTTTTCGTCAGTGATTTTTTCTTTAGTTATTTTAAGTTCAGTTTCGGCCAAAACTAAAGCTTTGGCAAGAGCTAGACCTTCGCTTGCTCCGATTCCAATGATTTTTTTACTCATGTCTTTTCCCATTTCTTATTCAATTTTTCTGTTATTTATTCCTCGATGTGCCCACAAATTAGAAAGCACTTCTCATTTATTTTAACACTTTACTTACCATTTAACTACGTTCAAGAAGCGGAAAAACAACGCGATTTATCGGCTGGTTTCCGCTTCTAAGTTTTTAATTTGGAAATTAATTTTTTAATTATTTATCATGGTCAACTTTTTCTAAAACTGCAATAGTTTGTAAAGTTATTTGGAGATAATCATTCATTTTATTAAAGTCTTTGTTAGCAACTAAGGCCAAAAAATCATTAATTTCGTAAACAAAGGGGTTTTCATTACTTCCTTTGATTTCTTTGAGAGGGCTTTTATTATGTAACTCATAAAAACGCATATTTTGAAGTCTTGTTAATTGACTAAAAGTCGCTGTCGCCCCATCTTGACCGATAATTTCACTAGGAGCGACTCCACGTGCCGCTTTCGAAGTCGTGATATTTGTGAAAACCCCACCATGGTGCTCAAGAAGGAGCATGTTAGTTAAACCAACATTGTTTTCTAAACGCCATGTCATGGATAATTGGCGATTTACAGGGCCAAAAAGACTAATCGCTAGTTCTACAGGGTAAACTAGCATGTCATAGGTTGAACCTTTTCCAAGCAACGGATCAAAGACCGAACGATAGAGACCCATTTTTACTTCTGGCATACGTGATGAATATTGATTCATAATCAAAGTACTTAAAAAAGCATGATTATTTTCGGTTCATTTTTTCAGTTCATGATATTGGGGTAAATGGGTCGTTTTGAAGGCTTCCATTAAGATAACCCCATTTTGGTTAGCCAGTTTAATCAATTCTTCTGCTTGACTAACTGTAAAAGTTAATGGTTTTTCTAATAAAACGTGTTTGTGATTATTTAAAAAATATTTAGCTTGGTCAAAATGAAGACCATTTGGCGAAGCAATATAAACGACATCAACCACCGACAACATCGCGTCAAAGTTAGTAAACCCAACCGCCGTTAAAAGAGCATTCTTTTCAATAAAAGCTGTCGCAGTATCTTTTGTCCTTGAATAACAAGCAGTAATTTTTTGGTTGCTAATTTTTCTTAAGCCATTGATAAATTCTTCAGTAATTTTACTAGTTCCAATTGTACCTCAGCGCATTTTGCACCATCCTTTTGGATTTATTATATAAAATAATCATTTAAAAAATAAAACCAAAGGTTTTAGACTTTGGTTTTATTTTTTTTGTTTGATTTGAGTTTTCAAAAGTTCTAAAAATTCTGTAGTTGGTAAAGTAACTTGATTTTCCGAACCATATCGGCGGTAAGTGATTGTTTTGGTGTCACTTTCCTTATTTCCTAACACAATTTGGTAAGGAATTTTATGCGTTTGGGCTTCACGAATTTTTCATGATAGACGTTCATCACGAGTATCAACATGAGCACGAATATGGTTTTGTTTCAGCAACTTAGCTACTTCATTGGCATAGGTTTCACCAGCGTCGCCAACTGGAATAATTTCCACTTGGCGCGGAGCTAACCAAAGTGGTAAAACACCTTTTGTTTGTTCTAATAAAGTCGCAATGAAACGTTCATAGGTACCAATTAAGCCACGGTGAATCATAATTGGATGTTTTAAGGTTTGGTCCTTATCAATATAAGTAACATCGAATTTTCTTGGTAGGAGGAAATCCAATTGAATTGTTGAGACAGTAATCTCATGATTTTGAGGAGTTTTGATTTGGATATCAAGTTTTGGCCCATAGAAAGCAGCTTCACCAGGCACTTTTTGGTAATTAAGATTTAATTCTTTTAAAACTTCTTCCATATTGTGTTCGGCTTCATTTCACATTTTGTCATCGGGGAAATATTTCTCTTTATCTTGCGGATCACGAGTAGAGAAAGAAAGATAAGACACTTCAATATCAAAAGTTTTAAGAATTTCTTGAATTAATTGATAAATATTTTTAAATTCTTGTGCTACTTGGTCAGGTCGAACAAAAATATGTGAATCAGTTAGCTCCATTGCTCGAACACGTTCTAGACCAGTTAATGAGCCTGATGACTCGTAACGATATTGTAAGGCATGCTCAGCTAGGCGGATTGGTAAATCTTTATAAGAATGAATATTTTGTTTGTAAACCGCAATGTGGTGAGGGCAGTTCATCGGGCGAAGCACAAATTCTTCCCCACTCTCTTTACCACTTTTGAAAGGTTGGAACATCCCATCACGATAATGGTCTCAATGGCCAGAAGTTTTGTATAACCCAACTGTACCGATTAATGGCGTTTGTACCATTGTGTAGTCATATTCTCATTCTTTTTCAAGAAGATATTTCTTAATTTCTTCTTTGATTATAGTTCCGTTTGGTAATCAAAGTGGTAGACCAGCGCCGATTAATGGGTCAAAACCAAAAATTTCTAAATTCTGGTTGAGAATACGGTGGTCAGCCTCACGTTTGCTTTGTAAAACTGCTTTTTCTTGGGCTAAATCTTCGGTACTCAAACCAATCATTCCGTGAATTTGTTGCAACATTGGTTGTTTAGCATTATTTTCTCAATAAGCTCCAGTTAATTGTTGTAATTCAAATTGCGCTAGTGGTGGGATGGTTAACAACAAAGGTTGGTTACCAACAATCTTTGTCTCTCCCATTTGGTAACCATGAACATGACCAGTTTCAGTTCACATTTTTTCAGCTTGCGCTAATTGGAAAGGTTGATTCTGGAAAATTTCTCTAAATATTTGCGGTTTATCATAAGCAAAAGTAGTAATTTTTTCTTTGCGCAATTTATTCAAAGTAGTAGTAATTTTGTTTAAATCATCTTTCGTAAAACGTGGTTCACTTAAAAAAGTTGCGCGGAACTCTTTTTCGTCAGGAACATAACTAACGGTCCCTAATTTGGTATCGGGTGAAATTTTTTGAACGCTAGCCAAAATTAAAAAGGCTAGTGTATGGTTTAAAAATAAGCGGTAATCAGGATGAGATGGAGTAATTAAATCTAAAGTGATGTCCTCCTGAATTAAAAAATTTTTATCAACAATTTGACAATCATTGATGCGGGCTCCAACCACTTTTTTACCAAGACTGGTACTTAATTCTTTAGCGATTGCTTCAACAGTTAAAGGGGTGGCAAATTCTTTTATTGTGCCATCAAGGAGTTTGATTTTCATTTTTTACTAAGGCCTCTTGAATTCAATATTCTTCTAATCTTTATTCTTCCTAAGTTGCATTTAATATTTAACTTATAATGAAAATTTTATCATTTTATTTTTAAGCATAAAAAAATCTTAAGGAAGTTTTACCCTAAGATTTTTAAAATTGTGAAATTTTAAATTAAAAATTACTTATTTAGAATTGTCAATTATTATTTGACAATTAATTCACGGATATCTTCGTTACGTACGACAAGCACTTTTTCGCCTACTTGAGCTCCTCAAGATTTCGCAATAGCTGATAGATCAGTATCGTTAGTTTCTAAAGCTTTTATGTCATTATGACGGTTCATGAAGATTGAATGTCAGCATCCAAAGGCAGTTCATAGACGATCTGATTCACTAACTCCTAAAATTGAAGTGTTAGGACGGAATTTAGAAATTGTTTTTAGTAATTCCCCAGTTCTTGAAAGAACGATAGCGAAATTGTATTGACCATCACGAGTTTTTTCAGCTAATGATTTAGCAATTTCGGCACGTGGTCCACTAGTTGATTTAACAGCATTTTCAAATTGAACTTGGTAGTAACCCTTGTTGTAGAATTCAACTTCGGCACGACGGTTAATTGTTGCCATCACTTCAGTAGTGATTAATGGGTATGAACCAGCAGCTGATTCTCCACTTAACATAGTTGCATCAGCTCCCAATTCAGTTGCAAAGTAAACGTCAGTTACTTCAGCACGAGTTGGACTTGGGTTATCAGTCATTGATTCCAACATTTGAGTTGCCACGATAACGATTTTGCCAGCTTCACGACACTTGCGAATCATCACTTTTTCTCAGTAAGGTACATCATAGTAAGGAATTTCTAGTCCCAAATCTCCACGAGCAACCATAATTCCATCACTGGCTTCAATAATTTCATCAATGTTATCTAGACCCAATTGTGATTCGATTTTTGAAATAATTTGGATTTCTTCTGCTCCGTTAGCTTTTAAAATCGCACGAACTTGGTGAACGTTTTCAGCTGTATTAACAAAAGAAGCGGCAATATAGTCAACTTTTTGTTGAGCTCCATACGCAATATCTTTGTGGTCTTTTTCTGACATGAATGGCATTGAAAAATCAATTCCTGGTAAGTTTACACGTTTGTTAGTTTTAACTTTGTGAGAATTGAAAGCTTTAGCTTCAATTAAACCAGGGGTTACAGTTTCAACAATTAATTCAAGTTTTCCATCATCTACTAAAATTTTGTCTCCAGGTTTTAAATCTTGTGACATATCGTAAGCAACAGTCATTTCTCCCTGACCAGCTTCTCTATTAGCGTAACTTTCACTATCAGTGTAAATTTTGATTTGTTGGTTAGCACTAACTTGTTGCATCCCATCTTTGAATTTTCCGACACGAATTTCAGGCCCTTTAGTATCAAGCATAATCGAAATTGGTTGGTTTAACCTTTCACGAATTTCTTTCGCTCCTTTAATTCGGTAACCTTGTTCTTCATAATCACCATGAGAGAAATTCAAACGGATTGTAGTCATCCCTTTTTCATATAATTTTTCAATCATTTCTGGTTCATGAGTTGAAGGCCCTAGAGTGGTGACGATTTTAGTACGTTTCCCACGCATAAGCAATTCTTGCTTTGTCATTTATTTTTTATCTCCTCTAATTTCTAAAATACATAAGTATATTAGCACTTTAAAACCGTTTTTTAAACTTGCGAGTTTAAGAGACGAGCGTCGGCTAAGACTTGGCTTTTGTCCTTACGGGCCATATTTAAAGTGGATTGAATATCACGGGCTACTAAGTCATTACCTTGTTGACCGACATAGAGTCCTCCATGGCCTTTTAGGAGTTCTTCAACTGCAAAAATACCCATAGTAGTTGCTAAGTAGCGATCCATCGCACTAGGAGTACCACCACGTTGAATATGTCCTAAGACTGTTGCTCGAGTTATATAACCACTAGCTTCCTCAATTTTCTTAGCAAGACTATGAACATCTGGATAAAGCTTTTCGGAAACAAGTACAATAACCGAACGCTTGCTAGCTTCGCTAAGCTTTTTAACTTGGGAAACAATTGTTTCTTCACTAAGTTTATCTTCACTTGTCGAAATAATTTCAGCACCTGTCGCAAGGCCAGCATATAAGGCTAAGTCACCACATTTATTTCCCATTACTTCAACTACATCACAACGGTTATGCGATTGCATCGTATCACGAATACGATCAATAGCCTCAACAATTGTGTTTAAAGCTGTATCAAAACCAATAGTATAGTCTGATGAAACAATATCGTTATCAATAGTGCCAGGTAGACCAATACAATTAATGCCCATTTCTGTTAATCGCTGTGCTCCCATATAACTGCCATCTCCACCAATGACAACTAAAGCCTCGATGCCAAATTTCTTTAAATTCATGACCGCTTTTTCACGAACGGCTAATTCTTGAAATTCTGGCAAACGAGCTGAGCCAATCGCAGTACCTCCACGACTTTGAATTTCACTTGCAAAAGCAATATCGGCTTTTTGAATGCAACCATTAACTAAACCTTTATAACCATCTTCAACAACATAAACTTCCAAGCCTTTGGCAATCCCTGTTTTGATAATAGCGGCTACTGCAGCATTCATTCCTGGGGCATCGCCACCTGATGTTAAAATTCCGATTTTTCTTAACATAAACTATCCTTTATAAAAATGTGTCAATATTTTTGATTATATAACTATTTTTCGTGTTTTTGTGGTGCTTTCTTTGTATCATTTACGCAAATTTTCCCTATTACTAACGTGATAAAAACACCAAACTGAAGCCTGACGTCACCTTTAACCATTGAAAAGGAGAATAATAAAATTGTTTAAAAAGTTTGGGATATTAAGATGAATTTTGAAGATTTATCGAAAAAAAGCCCCAAATTAGACTGATGGAGGAAAAAATGTTAATTGCTCACCGCGGGTTTGGCCAAAACCGGTTAATTGACTTTGAAAAAGCACTCAAAATTTGTTTAGGTGTGGAGTTCGATATTCGCCTCACCAAAGATAAACAAATTATTATTTTTCACGATAGCAATTTTGCTCGTTTTGAGGCCCCTGAACACTTTGTAAAAAACCTCACATATAGTGAAATTTTAGAATTACCGTTTCTAAAAAAACATCCCGAAGATATTCCACCACTTTTGTTGGAAACATTTCTAGATAAATGTGTTCCTTATTATCAAATAATGAATGTGGAAATAAAAGCGGAAAAATATGATTTAGAAGACTTTAAAATATTTCATGATGCTTTACATAAATTAAGACAACATACCAAAGCGGAAATTATTGTCTCTTCTTTTAATAAAGATGTTTTGTGATGGATTACGAGTTTGGACCACGATGCTTTTAAAAGAGGTTATTTGATTGCTAGTTGATTGGAATTAGATCGAGAGTTATTTAACCATTTCGATTATATTCACCCTTACTTTGAAAGTGTTATTAAAAAAGTTAACTATGGTCATTATTTGGGGTTGAACAAACCAATGATGGTTTGAACCTTTAATTATGAAAGCGAAATCAAGCATGTCCAAAGTATTTATCCGCCTTCGCTAATTCATGGTTATATTAGTAATCGTCTCTTAAAGATTTAGCTTTTTTCTAAAAAAGATTGTTAAATTGGGGACTCAAACTTGTTATCATTTAGTAAAATAGTGCCTTTTTGCTAAAAAGTTTTATAATTAAGCGGTAGAGAAGTACTAAAGAAAGGGAATATTAATAAATGTCAAATATTGTAAAAATTGTGGGTCGTGAAATTTTAGACTCACGAGGAATGCCTACTGTCGAAGTCGAAGTTTGAACTGAGTTCGGTGGTTATGGAAATGCCAAAGTGCCTTCAGGAGCTTCAACTGGTGCTAACGAAGCTTTAGAGTTACGTGATGAAGACTCTAAACGTTATAATGGCAAAGGTGTTTTAAAAGCTGTTAAAAATGTTAATGATAAAATTGCGCCAAAATTAATTGGTTTAGAAGTTGCTGATCAATTAACACTTGATAACACAATGTTAAAACTTGATGGAACTGAGTTTAAGAAAAATCTTGGAGCTAATGCCATTTTAGGAGTTTCATTAGCTTGTGCACGTGCTGCTGCTAACGAACTAGACATGCCATTATGAAAATACATTGGTGGGGTAAGTGGTCACATCTTACCAGTCCCAATGTTAAATGTTATTAATGGTGGGGCTCATGCCGATTCAGCAATTGACTTCCAAGAATTCATGATTATGCCTGTTGGCGCAAAAACTTTTAGCCAAGCAGTGCAATGAGCAAGTGAAACTTTCCAAGCTTTAAAATCATTATTAAAATCAAAAGGTGATATTACTGCTGTTGGAGATGAAGGTGGGTTTGCACCAAACTTTGCTTGAGCATACAAAAATAATAGCCTTGATGAATTCAAAGCAAAAACTCCTGTAGAAGTTGCGCTTGATTTATTAGTTGAAGCTATTGAAAAAGCTGGTTATAAAGCTGGTAAAGACGGAATCATGATTGCTATGGATTGCGCTAACTCAGAACTTTATTTCGATGACAAACTATACCACTTCAAAAAAATCGAAAAATTAACTGGACAAAAATGAGCTTTAACTAGTGATGAAATGGTTTCATTCCTTGAAAAACTTGTTGCTAAATACCCAATTATTTCGATTGAAGATGGACTTGCCGAATCAGATTGAAATGGTTTTGCAAAATTAACTGCTCAAATTGGTAACAAAGTTCAAATCGTTGGAGATGACTTATTTACTACTAATCCAAAATACATCAAAGAAGGAATTGCTAAAAAAGCAGCTAACTCAACTTTGATTAAACTTAACCAAATTGGAACTCTTAGCGAAACTATTGAAGCTATTCAAATGACTCAAAAAGCTGGTTGAACTGCCGTTGTTTCTCACCGTTCAGGAGAAACTGAAGATTCAACAATTGCTGACTTAGTTGTAGCCTTTAATGCTGGAGAAATCAAAACTGGATCAATGTCACGTTCTGACCGTATTGCAAAATACAACCGTTTATTAGAAATTGAATCAGAACTTGGAGAAAATGCTATTTACCCAGGAATGGATGCTTTCTATAACTTACAAAACGCTAAATAGTCTTTTAACTATTGGCAATAATTTAAAAATACATGGTCTTTAGACCATGTATTTTTTGTTAATAATTAACTAGAGACCTTAAAATTATAAGAAATAAGTGATTTTTTGATAATAATAAAATCCAAAGCCATTTATTTTAAACTTTTTTAAACTTTTTTAAACTATTAGAATAAAATAGAGCCAGGAGGAACAATTTTGCTTAAAGACGAACGACGCATAAAAATTTTGGAAGTAATTAATAAGGAAGGGTTTGCCAAAAACATAAACTTATCTAGATTAACTAATTCAACCATTCAAACAGTAATCACTGACATTAACGAATTACATAATGAAGGTTTATTGATTAAGGTTTATGGCGGAGCAAAATCGATAACAATAAATAATAACCAAAAAAATATGCCTGAAAGATTCGATGAAGAAAAAGATAAATTAAACATTGAGGCAAAAGATAAAATTGCCAAAAAGGCAGCTTCTATGATTAATGATGGTGATTTGGTGTTTTTGGATACCGGGACCACAACAAAAAGAATGGTGAAATATTTATTAAACAAAAAAATAAAAATCGTTACTAACGGTTATTCAATTGCCCTGGCATTAATTGAACAAGATATGGAAGTCTATTTTGTGGGTGGCAGACTTATCCCTTCCACTCATGCCTCCGCCGGTGAATTAGCGTTGAAATTTTTGGATAATTTCTTTTTTGATAAAGCATTTCTTGGAAGTAATGGTTTGGCAAATAATAATTTTTATACAACTAATATTTCAGAAGCAATGATTAAGGAAAAAGTCAGTCAAAATTCTCACCACTCATGAATGCTAATGGATTCAAGCAAATTTAATTTAAAAAATCGGATCAAAATTGAACTTAAAAAAGAAACTGTTCTCATAAGCGAGAAAGAACCTTCGGATTACAATCGAGAAATATGTTTAGCAAAATTTAATTAGTAAATTTTATAAATATGAGGGTCTATGAAAAAAAGTGAAAAATCTGAAAAATTAGTAGCCAATATTTTAGAAAAAGTTGGTGGGTCAGAAAATATCCAGGATGTTTATAATTGTGCAACAAGAATGCGCTTAACCTTAAGAGTTAATTCTCGAGCAAATATTGAAGAATTGAAAAAGATTGAGGGAATCAGCGGAGCTCTTTGGTCCAATGGTGAATTACAATTAATAATCGGCGCGGGTGTTTCAGAATTAACAACTTATGTCAAAGAAAGTTCCCAAAAGTTAAAATCAACTAACGTCGATTTTAAAACGAACAATCTTGTCAAACAAAATGTGCCTCTGTGAAAAAGGTTTTTAAAATCTGTCTCAGCAATTTTTGGCCCATTAATTCCTTTCTTAGTTGGAGTTGGTTTAATTATGGCCTTGCAACAAATTTTAATTAGGTCAGGACTAGCGTCAGATCCAACAAAAGAAGGAGCGATTTTAGGTACTGATTATAATATTTTTGATTATGTTTTGAATGTAATTGCCAGTACTGGTTTTAAAATGATGGGGGTTATAGCAATGTGATCCACCGTCCGGTATTTAGGCGGTAATGCGCCAATTGCCATTGCCCTAGGCTTAATTATGGTGAGTCCAATTATCCCCGAGGCTGGAATCAAACTAACAAGTTTGGGATTGTGAGAAATTAAAATTCAACCATTTTATTCAACCATTTTGGCTTTTATTGTCATTGGAGCACTCATTGCTTTTGCACAAAGACAAATGGATAAAAGGTTCCACCCAGTCGCTAATTTTATTCTCAATCCTTTCTTGTCTCTTCTAATCGGTGGTCTATTAGCTTTCTTTATCGTCGGGCCAATTATGAGAGTTGTTGAAAATGCCCTACTAATAGCTTTCAATTGGATTATGGAGTGACCATTTGGTTTAGGAGCCTTAGTAGTCGGTTTAACTTGACAGCCATTGGTAGTTCTAGGAGTACATAATATTCTGTTCTTCGCAGCCGTAACCGATATTGTTGCGAATGGCCAACCATCTTTATTTTTAGCAGCCGCTTTCGCTGCTGCTTGAGCCCAAATGGGGGCCACGATTGCTGTTGGTTTAAAAAGCAAAAGAAGCATTGACAAATCTGCCGCTTTTGCAGCAGCACTTCCAGGGATAATTTCTGGGCCTACAGAATCTTGTATTTATGGTATCAATCTACCTAAAGGTTTACCGTTTATTACTGGTGTAATTGCTGGTGGTTTATCAGGTTGACTAATTGGGATTTTTAATGTTCGGTTAGACAATTTGGCAGGACTAGGCGGAATTGTTGGATTTTTAGCCTATACAGAAAATTTAGTAGGGGCTATTCTAATTGATTTGTTTGCTATTGGTTTTGGGATTGTCCTGACTTACCTTCTTTGAAGTGAGCAAAAAACTGAAAAAACTCTAGCAATGAAAATTACTAGAAAAATTGCTAAAAAGGAGGGCATTGGTAGTGAAATAGATTCTGATGCCAAAAAAATTATCGCCATAATAAAAACAAACCAGAGAAAATTGGGTAATAAAGAAAAAAATGTTAACGATATTAACAAGGTTAAAAATAAGTTCGCGACTAGCGACAGCACTTTAGCTAGCGAAATAGATAACTTTATAACCAACCTATTAAATAATGTCCAAAATAAAAAATTAAACCAAAATCTTGTGAAAAAATTAAAAAGATTTAAAACTGCCGAACAAAAACAAATTAATTTTGAATATGAAAGATTAAAAAAACAAACGACTAATTTAAGAACCTTGAAAAAAGATACTCAAAGTTATGCCAAAGTTTTAGCAAAAACAGATAATTTAGAATTTAAGCTAAAAAAACAAGTCGCCCTTCAAGAGGACCAAGAAGCAAAAGTGCTAGTTTCTAAAGGAAAAAAAGCAAAAGTGCTTTTTAAACCATTAAAAAGAAAAGATCGTTCGGAAAAGAGAGAACAACAAATCATTAAGTTACAAACTTTAATTAATCAAAATAAACAAACTATAAATCAACTCACTGATGATATCAATTTAAAATCAGACAAACATTATAGCAATATTGAAAACACAATTACCAATCTAGAATCTCTAACAAATCGAGATTTTGATAATTATAAAAAAGCGTATTTTAATGCTATTCATAATATTCAAATTTCTTCAAATAAGTTAGAACTAAAAATATAAAGTAAAAACATTTATGAAGAGGAAAAAATGACTGAAAATAAAATTCATGTAATCTCTTTGAGTCCGGCGTTAGATTACATTTTAAAATTTGACAACTTTGAAAAAGATAAAACTAATCGTCCTATCGCCACTGAAATCTACCCGGCAGGAAAAGGTATACATATTGCAATGCTCTTAAAAAATTTAAATATTGATTCCGAATCCTTAATTTTTACTAATGGAAATTTTGAGAAATTTTTTTACAAAGGTTTAGACAAAATAGGCCTTAAATATACCAAATTCCAAAGTCAGGGGGAAATTAGAATTAACCTTAAATTAATTGATGACTTACAAACTGAATGTAGTGTTCCAAGTAGTCACATCTCCAATGAGGAATTAAAAAAATTAAGGAATCACCTTTGGAACACCGTTAAACCAAATGACTTTGTAATTGTGTCAGGAAGTATTCCCGAAGGGGTCGAATCGTCAATCTATGGAGAGATAGTTGACTTATGTAATTCCTTAGGGGCAAGAAGTGTGGTGGATTCCTTCGGTGAAAGTTTAAATGTAGCCATTGAAAAAAAACCATTCCTCATTAAACCCAATCTTGAAGAATTAGCCATAACTACGAACTTAACCATCAAAACGGATCATGAAGTAGTTAAGGCAGCTCGTCTTTTAATCAATAAAGGAGCGGAAAATGTTTTGGTGTCCTTGGGTTCACGCGGAGCAATCTTTGTAACTAAGGAACAGGCGTTTAAATGTCCAATTGGTAATTGACCTCATCAATTGGTTAATGCTGCTGGTGCAGGAGATAGTATGCTTGCTGGTTTTCTTAGTGAATTGTTGCAAAATAAAGACTATCAGACTGCTTTAAAAACAGGGGTTATTTGTGGAAGCGCAACCGCTTATTCGACTAGAATTGCCGATTTTAGTCTTATTCAAGAATTAAAACAAACTATTAACTCGTTGCCAATTACAAACTTTAATTAAAATGAATATTTAGAGTAATTATTTATTGTCAGCCATCACCACTAAATAAAAGTTCTAAAAATTTACAATTAGCAATTGTAAATTTTTAGAACTTTTTACTCGCTTTATTTTAGAGTGGTTCTGGAATCAATAATAAAGAGTGATTTTTTGTTAAGATTTTTATATGATACATCGACGCCATAATTGAGATATTTGAACTAGTTTTTTTATTATGGGGGGAGGCTTTGTACTTTTAGTTCTCTTTATTTTAGGAACTTTATATGATCGAGAAATCGCTAATTGGTTTTTACCTCATCATGAAAATAATTTTTTTGGGCTTTATTTTGAAATTTTAGGTTACGGAATTTATACAATTCCCTTAACCATAATTTTGGCTATTTGCCGTAATTTTTGAAAATTAAAAAACAATAAAATGTTAACTGGTGAACGGGAATTGGGACTATGAACTTTAATATTTTTGCTATTTGGCTTTTTAGATAGTCTGGGTTTGTTTAAAAACCACCAGCCATTTGCCTGAATTACTTGAGTGATTGTACTTTTCACTTATGCTTGATTTTATGCTTTCATTTTATGATATTATCATCAGCCTAACCAACTCTTGGCCGCTCGTCATGGTCATTACCATTGACAAACTTTTTTAGCAATGGTGATTTATATAATCGGTACTTATTTGACAGTCTTTATTTTCAAGGTTATCTTTGTAAGACCAAGAATTTTAGCGGTTGTTGCTGGTGATGCTGTTTATCAGCCTTGATGATCAGTTTCCTGAAACCCTTATCGTTTTAAGAACAATTCGTTTCCATCAGGACATGTCGCCATTACCTTAAGTTTGCTTAGTGTTCTTTACCTTCTTAAACCACGAAAAAAGCCTCATTTCTGGATGGCTTTAGGCATTTGAACCATTGTGATTATTATGGCTTGTTCAAGAATCGTTTATAACAAGCATTATTTAACAGACACTTTGATGGCGATGATCATCGCCGTTGCTTGATTTTATTTCGGCAAATGAATTAACCACCAAAAATGATTAAATAAATGAGATTTTAATCACGATTATATTCATTGCCATTACCAAAAACACCATCGCTCACCAACCTCTGTCAATAAGCCTCATAGGTGATTTATCATTGAAGTTTGAAAAAAGAGAAGTAAAAAATAAGCACTTCCCTTTTATAATAAAAAGATAAAGATAAGAGAGGCACAAACAACATGACGAAGTACTTAGGGTTAGATGTCGGAACAAAGACAATTGGTTTAGCTTGAAGTGGTGGAACAATCGTTTCTCCGGGAGAAACGATTCGATTCCCAGAAGAGGACTATGAAAAAGCTTTAGAACAATTAACTATAATCATTCATAAAGAAAAACCAACTATCCTAGTTTTTGGTTATCCCTTGAATATGGATGGAACTGTAAGTGCAACTGCCGATTTAGTTGATTATGTGATTCAAGGTGTTCGAGACTACAATCCCGACCTGCGTGATGACCAAATTGTGCGAGTTGATGAACGTCGAACTACCCAAATGGCTCATGCTATTTTCCATGAGGCAGGAATCAAAAATAAAAAGCATAAGGCCAAAAAAGATAGTTTAGCTGCCCAATTAATTTTGGAACAATACTTATCGATGGTAAAAAATAAGCCTCAAGGAGATAAATAACAAAATGAGCAAAAAACATCCACTTGTAAAAAAAGTGTTAATTGATAGCGACCAAATTAAAAAAAGAACTAAGGAACTAGCTAGCCAAATTAGCGAATATTATCGTTCGCAAAATATTAACGATAATACTGTGCTTTTAGTTGGGTTATTAAAAGGATGCATTCCATTTATGGCCGAATTTATGAATAACTTTGATTATGAGTGCGATACTGATTATATGGTAATGTCTTCATATCAAGGAGGCACTAAGGCTGATGGCAATCCAAAAATTGTCTTAGATTTAAATTCAAATTTAAAAGGTCGTCATATTTTAATTTTAGAAGATGTCATTGATTCTGGTTTAACCTTAGATTTTGTTAAACGTTATTTCTATAATCGTCAAGCTGCTGATGTCAAAATCGTTACTTTAATTGACAAACCAATGAAACGAAAAGTAGACTTACAACCTGATTGATCTGGGTTTGAAATTGGGGATGAATTTCTGATTGGTTTTGGTTTAGATTATCAAGAACGGTTAAGAAATCTACCCTATGTCGCTAGTTGCGACGTCTCAAAACTTAAAGATTGAAAATGATAAAATCAATAATTTTATAATAAAAAAATAACCAAAATTAGCGTTTTAATAACTTTTTCTTTTTTCTTAGAAAAAGCAATGCTAATTTTTTTTGTGACTATAATGAAGTTAACAAAGGAGTGAGGCGTGGAAAAAGATAACTTTTCATAATCAACATTTATGATTAATCGAGGTGAAGAAAATGAAAAAATTACTAACTTTTTTAACAACCAATCCTAATAAAAACCCCTTGGTAATAATTCCTGAGCAAATTAATTTAAATAACTTGCTTACTAAAAAAGATCTAGGTCATATCGAAGCTTATGAGATTGATATCCTAATGGCAGCCATTATTTATCATAATCCCGCTTTAATAAATACTCATTTAAAAGTTGTTGATTGAGATAGTGTAGTTGATGGTCAACTAACAAGTGCTTATATTAAAAGTGACATCTACCTTGGTGAAGTTCAAGTTAATTTCTATGTTAATTTAGTACCTTTATTATTAGTTGAAGATGATAATGGAAATTCTATCGGAGTGGGAGAAACTCGCACTAGACAAATTCAAGATTTCGCAAAACTTTACCGTCCAAGAGTCAAAAATAAACCGGGAGCGCTAGTAAAAGCTTGAATCGAAAATGGTGTTTTAAAAATTCAGGGTCTAATCAATAACCAAAGTGAAGTACCACAAAGTGCCACATTTATTGTTAAAGTTGGTGACGATAGACAATCACATTCCTTAGTCCTAACTTTTATTATTGAACAAAGGTTTGCCATTAGTAGTGTAATTATCAATAACAATTTAGGTAATTTAGTGGATTTTAGTGAAAAAGCAATTTTGCAAAAAATATTAAATCTTAACCCTTATTTGCAGAATACTTTATTAACCATTAAAAATCATGATTATATTTCTCATGAGGTACAAATTCGTGCGTTTGGTTATTACGGATTTTCTCGTTTTTATTATCATTACGAAGAAGACTTGGAACTTAATGACTTAACTTATAAATTACTTAAAAATAAAACAGTTGCAGTTCCGAATGTTATCTACCATAGTCAACAAAGTTTTGACGATTAATAATCA
Source organism: Entomoplasma freundtii (assembly GCF_002804205.1). GTDB lineage: Bacteria > Bacillota_I > Bacilli_A > Mycoplasmatales > Mycoplasmataceae > Williamsoniiplasma > Williamsoniiplasma freundtii. The sequence goes on along the minus strand of NZ_CP024962.1, from coordinate 213,634 downwards.
AATAAAAAGTATATTTCGTAAAAATGACTTTAATTCTCTAAGTACATAATAGTAATAAAAAAATTATTACTATTGTTAATGTATACAAGGAGAATTTTTATTTTGGTAAATTTAAAATTAAATCATTGAAATAGTATGTTGACTATAAAGTAGTCAAGGTATGACATATGTGAATAACTGATAATGCCTTTCTGAAAGTGTCCAATCAATAGGTAAACAAATAAATATTAAAGGTACTTTTAAAATTAAAAATTGTGGATTATAGGAATATAAATTCTATTTTAGAAGAGAGATATTTAATCTATGCTTTATTAAAAAAATTATTTATGGATTATTATTTATCATAGATAGTACATAATTATTCAAATCGATTAAATTGAATCCTACAATACAAAAATTTTATCACGCTAAAAGTTGGAATTTTATTACATACGAAACTCAAAAATAAAGAAATTTATTAAGGTTCTATCTTTCTATTTATAATTGTGACAAATATTTCCAACTTAACAAATTAACAAGCAAATTACCAGAAATATTTTAGATTTTAAATTTTACATGGTTTTAAAGAAATAATGTCGTTTGTCATACTCAAAATATATTCCTTTTAATTTGTGGACCTTATATTATGATTTTTAGGTTTGTTAATTGATGTTTTTTCTGGAATTTTCTAAGATAACATATTCGCATATTTCTTTATCCCTATCTGTCCTGTAGTTCTATCTTTGATGGGCCATTGAGTGGTTCTTGCAAATGCTAGTCAAGAAATATTCTTTAAACGTGGTGGAGATAATTTATTCATTTTTGAAAATAATAAATTATCTTTTAATATATCACAAGAATGGACTATCGCTGGACAAGAATGTAATAGCAAAAATAGCGAAATAGAAAATTAAAGTGGAGTTAATAGATGAAATGGTTATATAAAAGTTTTTTTAAACTAAATCTAATTAAATTTATACAAACCGTTTCATTTATTATCTTTATTTTTTTATTTTCCGGAATTACTCTTGGTCTTGTTTCTACACCTATACAAATAATCAATGTGGCACACAAAGTTAAGAGTCAAGAAAATAAATGAGATTATAGTTGAAATGTCGACTGGAAAGCTTATGATCCAAATTTTTTATTTGATTATTTTGAAGCCAATAATGGGACAAATAATTCTTTAAACAGTAAATTATTAAATAATATAGATATCAATGGCAAAAAATTCGATTCTTATATGAAAGAGTTTTTTGAAAAAAATAAAGAAAAATTTAAAGATTACAAAACATTTATGGGTCTCTTTATAAGAGATAATGTTTTTTCTTTTTCTTATCTATTTACCCACCAAATTTTGCTTCCATCTTTGAATAATGAAGAAGTATTGGTTGATTTTCATGATTTAATAACTGAAAAATGAGAAAAAGAAAGTTATAAAAATTATGGTCAAGTTTATAGGTTGATTAATCAAGATTTTCAAAAAAATTCCAGTTTGGCGACAATAAAAATTGATTCCAATTTTACAATTTCTTATTCTTGGGCAAATTATGGAAATAAACGAATTAAATTTAATTTAGAACCGATAAATTTGAATCAAAGTGATAATGTTGTTTTATTGAGTGGCAAACAGTCTGCTTTAAAAAATATGCAAGATAATGAGGTTATTATTAGCGACAAATATGCAAAAAATAATAGATTAAAAATTGGTGATTTCATAACACTTAATAATTATATTCATGGAGATGGAAAACCTCTATCCTTTTCAACATATAAGATTATTGGATATGGAACAAAAATCGATAATTTATTTGACAATAAAGTATTGGATAATGCAAACAGCAACGATGAAGTATATTGTTATTTAACGAATAATGAAATTGAAAAGTATATTGAATATTGATACGAGGTCGATAATTTAGTTATTTTGCCAAATCATAAAAGGGATTATCAAAATCAAGTTTTTCTAAAAACTAGATTAATTGGTTCAAATAAGGAGGTTAAAAAATTTTCTGAAAATTTAATCAAAAATAAGATATTAATGGAATCCCCAAAATTTACTAGGTATAAAGAAGAAGGTTTCTCTCAAACATTAAATATTTACATAATAGAAGCTTCCCTTTTTATATTAATAGGGTGCATTTTATTAATTCTTTCTACAATTTTTATAAATTATTGTTTAAAAAAAGAGTTAGCCCTAATTTCGTCAACAATTGGCATTCTAAAAGCGAGTGGCTACTCTGGCTTTGAAATGGCAAAAATCTTATGAATAAGAGTTTTTTTAATATTGTTTATTGGCTTTTTAATTGGCTTTTTTATAAGTTTGCCTTTGCAAAGTTTTGTTAATGGAATAATAGCTACAAATTCTTTTGTTATTATTAATAAAGTTTTGTGGCATTGATCTTTCATTTTAATCTCAATTTTTATATTACCTCTTGTTCTCTCAATGATTAGTTTTGTGTCTTTGTATTTTTATTTAAATTCTTCGGCAATTGAATTAACAAATAATGTCGCACAAAGTAACAATGAGGCCAAACACATAAGAAAAGTGCAATTTAATAAAGAATGAAACCCGTTTAGAAAGATTCTTTTCTTAAAATTTAACGGAAGAACGGCTACTATTATTTCGGTTTTGGCATTAGCTTTTTTGGCATTTTGCTTCGAAATAAACGGTGTTACTTTGATGACTAATTTGACTAATAAATGGCCTCAAGTGCTCAATAATATTGATTCTTCTTTTAATAATGGATATAAATTCAATTGGAAAAAAGATGTTAATGGTCGCTTCTATTTTGATGACTGCCAAAATTACAATATTGACTATGATTTTTATAATAAAGATGATTATATCGATAGTAATATCGATAGTACCGCCGTAAATACTATAAATAATTATCTAAAAAGCAATAACGATTCAGTTAATGAAAAAATAATGAAAATATTCCAAATAGACTTCAATAGACTGACAATCCCTCTAATTTCATTAGAGGACTTCATGCTGAAATTTACCGAAGATTACCAAAAAGGCTTAATCACTTTACCTGTCAAAGAAATGGTGGATGAAATTGAAAAAAATTGAATCCCGCAATTCAAAACATTAAAAGATAAAATTATAAAGAAAAATATAACTATTTCTTTTAATAAAATGTTTGTTAGGGAAAATCAAGACTTTCCTTTGTATAAAATTGCCTTGGAAAATAAACCATATAATTTTGTAAGTAGTAAAAATTGACAATTATTTTTAATAAATGATTATTCAAAGAAGGCCTTCAAATGAAAAGAGATAGATTTTGAAAAAGTTAAAAATACCAATAGTCGAGACTATTTTCCTGTAATAGTAACTGATCATTTTGCAAAGTTAAATAAATTAAAAATTGGTGATGTTTTTGAGGTTGAACTAGCAAAAAGTCACGACGACTCGTCACTAAAATTAATCATTAAGTCAATAAATAAATCAGATATATATACAAATAACATTTATGGATCTGATGAAGTGTTTTTTAAAAATTTTACTTCTGGTTCTTCCAATGTTAAAGTTTTGAAAAATGAAATCCTAACCAAAAATAGAACGCTTATTTCAAAAGCGAATATTAATGATTTTCAAATTAATGTCCCTTATTTTAGTTTTTTTATTCCTCAGTCGAAAAACGAGAAAATTACATTAATTTCATTGGTTAAAAATCCAAATCAAATATATGATTTTATGACTTGGAATAGTTTTGGTAGCACAAATTATATCAATTATTATTTAGAAACAAAAATTGTAAATGACAAAAATAATGATTTCGCAAATTTAATGATTTTCATTTCTATTTCAACTTTTATAATAGTGGCAATAATGTATTTTGTTCTTTCACTAGTAACCTTTATGGACCAAAGTAAATACTTAAAAATCTTAAAAGCCATTGGTTATAACAATACCATTTTGAATTTAAATTTGAATTTAAAAATTTTCTTTGGAATTATTTTCGCCACAATTTTAGGAACGATTATTAATTTCATAGTTTGGAAAATTGTAATAAATATTTTATTCAAAAATGCTCAAATTTTAGTTCCATCCCCGTTTAATTGAGGTATTGTCTGACTAGGTTTCCTTATAATATTATTAATATTTATTTTAGGTTGTTTATTAAACCAGTTTTTGTTAAAAAAAATAAAAATCAATTATTAATAATGAGAGAAAAATAATTTCTACATTTCCATAAAAAGGTGTTGTTTTTTTATTTGAAAGCTTAACAAACCAAAATAGTTTTTCCTAATAAACGCGAAATGATCGATAATCATCTCCCAAGCGTTAGAGAACTATCAAACGATAGTTCTCTAACGAAAACGTTAAGCCAATACCAATACAACCAAAACCATAACGCAAGGACTCAACATAAAAAGGCCAAATAATGAGCAAGTCATTATTTGGCCTTTTTATTAGTTATTAGGGTGTTTTTTTATTTTATTTTAATTGGTTACGATGTTGTTTACGTTCGTTAATAGTTAAGTAACGTTTACGTAAACGAATATCTTGGGGAGTAACTTCCACCAATTCATCGTTTTGGATATATTCTAAAGCTTCTTCTAAGTTCATTTTTCGGAATGGTGTTAGTTTAATGGCATCATCAGTTCCACTAGAACGAGTATTAGTTAATTTTTTAGCGGTTGTCGGGTTAACATCCAAGTCATTACCACGAGAATGTTGACCAACAATCATTCCTTCATAAACTTCAGTTTGCGGTCCGACAAAAAGGATTCCTCGTTCTTCAAGATTGTTTAGAGAATATGGCAAGGTTTTTCCCGCTGCCATTGACACCATGACTCCGTTGGCACGTGATTCAATGTGGCCTTTGTATGGTTCATACCCATTAGCGGAACGAACCATAATACCTTCGCCATGAGTGTCATTAGTGAACTCGGAGCGGAAACCAATTAAAGCCCGAAGTGGAATGTTATAAATTACTTTATCCCGGCTACCATCAGAATCCATATCTAGCATGACTCCTTTACGTTGGTTTAATTTATTAATAACAGTTCCTGAATATTCGGTTGGCATCGAAATAATCACTTTTTCCATAGGTTCTAAAGGTTCATTGTGCGAATCAGTTTTGAAAAGCACTTCTGGTTTCGAAATAGCTAATTCAAAACCTTCACGACGCATCGATTCAATTAAAACTGAAAGATGTAATTCACCGCGTCCTAAAACTTTAAAACCTTCGATATTAGAGTTAACCAATGGTTCAACACGTAACCCCACGTTAACTTCTAATTCGCGTTCTAAACGTTCCTTCAAATTACGTGAAGTAACATATTTACCAACCCTTCCGGCAAAAGGTGAAGTATTAACTAAAAAATTCATCGACATTGTTGGTTCTTCAATTTCGATTGGGTCCATTGGTTCAGTAACACTTGGATCAGCAATTGTATCTCCAATTGAGATATCGCTAATTCCAGCCATAATGACAATATCTCCCGCCAAAGCTTCATCAACTGGAACCCGGTGTAAACCTTGGTTAACCATTAATTGACTAATTTTGACAGGTTGACTAGTACCATCAGCTTTCAAAAGGTTATAGTTTTGGTTTTTTTGAACGACTCCATTAATCACTCGACCAATTCCTAAGCGACCTAAATAAGAATCATAGCCTAATGAAGAAATTTGCATCTTAAACGGTTTCTCACGTAGTTCGCTTGGGTAACCTCCTACTTGTTCAACAATTGTTTCAAATAGAGGTGCTAAATTTGTTGAAGGAGTCGCCATGTCTTTTTGAACAATACCGTTTTTAGCAATCCCATAAAGAGTAGTAAATTCCATTTGTTCATCGGAAGCACCAAGTTCCATGAAAAGTTCAAGAACTTCATCAACAACTTCTTCTGCCCGTTGGTCTCTTTTATCAATTTTATTAATTAAAAGGATTGGTTTTAAGCCTAATTCCAATGCTTTTTGCAACACAAAACGGGTTTGTGGCATTGGTCCTTCACTTGAGTCTACAAGCAAAATAACTGTATCCACAGTTTTCATAATACGTTCTACTTCACTCGAAAAATCGGCATGGCCAGGAGTGTCAACAATATTAATTTTGATGCCATCATATTCAATGGCGGTGTTTTTTGAATAAATTGTAATCCCACGTTCACGTTCTTGATCATTGGAATCCATCACCTGGTTAACAACTTCTTCATTCATCCGAAAAGCCCCGCCTTGACTTAAGAGCGCATCAACTAAAGTTGACTTTCCAGCATCGACATGGGCAATTACCGCGATGTTAATAATTTTTTGTTCTTTCATAATACTTCTCTTTACTACTCTTTTCTCCAACTACTTTGTTTAAATTTAATTTGTTAGTTCGTTAGATAACAAACGCATCATTTCTAAACGCGAGTCATGTTCTTCTAAAATCTCTTTTAAGGGCAACAGTTCCAAGTTTGATTCTTGTTCTTCTGAATCAAAAACTTTTTCAATCACTAATAATAAATTATAAAGAATTCCGTGTAAATATAAAATTCAACTCAAAATAATATTAATATCTTGAACTTCATCTTCTAAAATCTCGAATTCAGTTTCATCTAAATAGTCTAAAAAATCAGTAACAAATTCATAAACTAAATAAATTTCTTCCAAGATATCTTCTAATTTTGTTAAATTGAGGACTTTATCAAAATTTTGAATGACGACTTTAAAATCTTTAAATCAACTCTCAATAAAATCAGGAAGGTTTTTTTGTTCTAAACGCAAAATAAAGTTGGGAAATTCTCTTTCTCTCAGCATTTCGACACTTGTGTTAATAATGCGTTTTAATTTTTGGGAAAAATTCCCAATGATTAAAGCCTGGTGTTCTTCAGAAGCTTGCGCTTCAATTTCACGCATTTTCAAGATGACAATACTTAAGGTAAAAAAACGGAGAATTAATGTCTCATTAACAGCGTTAGTTTGTTCTTCATTAAGTGATACAAATGAAGGCACCAAAGTGGCAAATTTAAACGTTAGCCATTGGTTGAAAAGAGCGACATCACGATTGTTTCCTTCTCAACGACGACGAATTTGTCCAGCTAAATCAATGTTTTGAAACTCAGGTTCATATTTCAAAAGTAAAATTTCATCTTCAATCAAAATGCGGTAATCATCGAGACCTCGTTGAGTCCCATTTGCATCAATTGTTGTTGACATTGCTTTATTCATTGTCCACCTCCTAATCATCGAGTTTTAAAACGGCAATGAAAGCTTCTTGGGGTACTTCAACATTCCCAATTTCCTTCATTCGTTTTTTTCCAGCCTTTTGTTTTTCAAATAATTTTTTCTTCCGTGAAATATCAGCAGCATGCAATTTTCAAATTACATCTTTACGATAGGCCTTGATTGTCTCACGTGCAATAACCTTGTTACCAATAGCCGCTTGGATAGGCACTTCAAAGTTTTGTCTTGGAAGCAAAGTTTTGAGTTTTTTAGTAAGCACTTGACCGCGTTGATAAGCAAACTTTTTATTAACAATCATGGAAAAAGCATCCACTAAATCACTATTCAATAAAATGTCCAACTTTACAAGGTTTGAAACGCGGTACCCAATTAAATCATATTCAAAAGAAGCGTAACCTTTAGAAATTGACTTCAATTTATTAAAAAAATCAAAGATTATTTCCGCTAAGGGCATTTCATAAATTAAGATCCGACGTTGGTCATCAACGACTTCTAAATCACGATAAACGCCTAATTTATTTTGACAAAGTTGCATTAAATCGCCAACATGTTCTTCCGGTGTCATAATTTTTACCAACACAAAAGGCTCTTCTATTTTGGCAATTGTTTGGGAATTTGGCATTTTCGCCGGATTGTCAATTTCAATTACTTCACCATTCGTTAAAGTAAGTCGGTAAATTACTGAAGGGGCAGTTGCAATTAAATCAAGGTTATATTCTCGTTCTAAGCGTTCTTGAATAACCTCCATATGTAAGAGTCCTAGAAAACCAACTCGGAAGCCAAAGCCCAAAGCTTGGGAGGTTTCTGGCTCATAAACTAAGGCTGAATCTGACAACTCAATTTTTTCTAAGGCCTCTTTAAAGTCAGGATACTTGGTGGTGTCTAAAGGGTAAAAGCCAGAATAAACCATTGGCTTAATTTTCTTGTAACCTTCCAATGGCTTTGACGCAGGATTTTCAGCAAGAGTAATCGTATCACCAACATGAATATCTTTAATTGTTTTAATTGAAGCAGCGACTCACCCAACTTCACCAGCTTCCAGAAAGCCAGTTTTAACTACTTTAGGGGTTTTAATACCTACTTCAGTCACTTCATAAACCGCTTCTGTGGCCATTAACTTAATTTTGTCACCAACCTTTAGGCGACCTTCACGAACGCGTACCGACATCACTACTCCTAGGTAAGGATCATAGTAATTGTCGAAAATTAATGCACGTAAAGGAGCGTTGTTGTCAGCATTTTGTGGTGATGGAATTTTGTTGATAATTGCTTCTAAGACATCCTCAACGTTTAAACCGGTTTTGGCACTAATCAAAGGGGCATCTTGGCAATCAAGACCGATAACTTGTTCAATTTCTTGCTTTGTGCGTTCAACATCAGCACTTGGCAAATCAACTTTATTAATGACTGGAATAATTTCTAAATCGTTTTCTAAAGCTAAGTAAACGTTTGCGAGGGTTTGGGCTTCCACGCCTTGGGTAGCATCTACGACAAGTATCGCCCCTTCACAAGCAGCCAAACTACGGGATACTTCATAACTAAAATCAACATGTCCAGGAGTATCAATTAAATGGAAAATAAAGTCCTCCCCATTTTTAGCATGGTATTTTAAGCGAACGGAATTCAATTTGATAGTAATGCCACGTTCACGTTCAATGGCCATCGAGTCCAAAATTTGGTTTTGCATTTCGCGTTTTTCAACAGTGTTAGTTAATTCTAGGATTCGGTCGGCCAAAGTTGATTTACCATGGTCAATATGAGCGATAATACTAAAATTACGAATGGCTTTTTTTTCCATTTGCAACTCCTATTCTAAATTTTGATTAATGAAATTCACAATATCTTTTTCTACTTCTTTGTAATCTAAGTCGTTTAGGATTTCATGACGACTATCCGGATAAAGTTTTATTTCCACCGGGTAGTTTAATTTACTAAACTTATTATAGACTTTTTGCGGATATTTTCCATAGTTGCCAACTGGATCATCGGTCCCCGACATAATTAAAATTGGCAGGTCTTCACGCATTAATTTAATATTGCGTTTCTTTTGGTTATAACTTATTCCATAAAACATATCCTTGAAGGCTGATGTTGTAAAAACTTGTTTTGTAAGAGGGTCTTTGGCAAAAGCCTTTTGAACTTCTAAATCACGGGTTAATCATTCTTGGCCATTACTATCTGGCAAATGACGAAACTTTTTATTTAATGGTTTATAACTTTGTTTTCAAATAGACACGTCTGGAGTTTTAGCACCTTTAAAAATTTGGTGCATTAAGGCTACAAAATAACCTAAATCTACTAAAAAACGAGGGTTTTCGGCAGTACCCATAATAATTAAGCCTTGGATTGTTTTTGAATACTTAATTGCATAAGTACGGACCATAAAACTTCCCATAGAGTGTCCAAGCATAAAGACCGGTAATGTCGGTCAGGTTTTATGGATATAATCATTAACTAATTTTTCATCATCAACAATTTTTTCTCAACCATGATGGTTAGCAAAGTAACCTAGTTCTTTTTTGCTTAAATCAGCTGTATAGCCATGACCACGATGATCATCCCCAACCACAATAATGCCATTTTCGTTCATGTGTTTAGCGAATTTATCATAACGTCGAAGGTGTTCAGCTGAGCCGTGCACAAGTTGTAAAACCGCTTGTGGTTTAGTCACCGCAGTTCATTCATAGCAATGGAGTTCTTTTCCATCTAGCATTCTTAAATTAAATTCTCGCATCTTTATTCAAGTCCTCCACATTTTCTACTTGTCGGTATTCTTCTTTGGTAGCCGTCTTGGCTAACTGGTCCACCATTTCGTTATAACGATTACCACTATGACCTTTTACTCACCGAAATTCGATGTTAATTTGTTCACGCGCAATTCGAACAAAATTTTGGTATTCGGTGGTCAACGGTGTGTTGGTCCGTCACTTTTGATCGGCTCAAGAGGCAACCCCCTCATAATCGTAATAGAGAGTTAAGTTTTTTATTTTATTAGAAACGGCAAACTGGATTGCCCGCTTGGCCCCTTCTAATTCGCCAGCCACATTTCTTAGAGCAGCATTTTCGGAATTATGAAAACGACGAGAAATTTGAATCATTTTATTTTTTCAAAACAAAACCACTCCGTAGGAATAGCTTTCCGTCGCCTCATCATAACTTCCATCCGTATAAGCAGTAGCGTATTTATGATTTCTAAGGTGAGGTAACTTGGTTTGATCCAAATGGTTAAAACGGTTGGTGATTTCATGAGGTTGTAGGGTTGGTTCCTCTAAAAATTGCCAAGCATCTTCGAAGTTATCAAAACCTCGGTAAATTGCACCAGGAAAGTTCAAGACTTCTTTTTGAACATCCTCTCACCGCTTATAAACCCCTGGTTTTCGGCCGATTTTAACGGCATAAAACTTTTTATTACTCATTTATTCATCCTCCAAGGTGCTTTTAGTAAAAAGTTGGAAAAGTTTATTTAGAATAAAAATTTATAAGTCGCTATAGTTCACTAATAGGTATTTAAGCCAGACTTTAATAAGCGCGGGCAAAGTAAACTTCTAAATCACAAGGTTCACCACAATTAAAACAAAGTTGCTTGACAGGTGAATTTTTCTTTTTTGGTAAAGGGATGCAACGAGAATTAGTGGCCGTTTTTTGTTTAACTTCAGCTTCACAACTTACCTTTCCACAAAATGGCACTAACACATAACCCGGGTTTCTTACCAATTGGTCTTGATAAGAAACCAAATCGAGCGCCTTGCTAGTCCGTTGTGTTGAATAAGCTTCGGCCTTTGCCATCAAGTTGGCATCGTATTCCTTGAATAAATCTTTGACTACTCCAGGAATTTTTGCTAAATCTAAAACTGTTTTTTCGTGATTATCACGACGGGAAATGGTGGCTGAGTTAGTTGCTAAATCACGCGGTCCCACTTCAATTCGAAGCGGAATTCCCTTAAGGTCTGCTTCACTCATTTTATAACCAAAAGAGCGGTCGGTGGTGTCAATTTGAACACGATAATGAGATAGTTTTGTTTTTAATTCTTGTGCTACATCCAATAACTCTGGAGTATTCTTAACAACGATAATCATGATTTGAATGGGCGCAATTTTGGTTGGTAACACCAAACCATAATCGTCAGAGTGGGTCATAATTAAAGCCCCAATCATGCGCGTTGAAACCCCTCAAGAAGTTCCGTAGGCATATTCTCAAGCGCTATTTTGGTTTTGGAAACGAATATTGTAGGCTTTTGCAAAGTTGTCCCCAAAGTAATGCGAAGTGCCCACCTGTAAGGCTTGGCCATCTGGCATTAGTGTTTCTAAAGTATAAGTTGTTTGCGCTCCTGCAAATTTTTCATGTTCAGTTTTTTGTCCGACAACCACTGGCAAACGTAAAACATCACGCATAAAAGTTTCGTAAACTTTTAAAATTTTGAGAGTGAATTCTTGTGCTTCTTGCGAGTTATTATGTAAGGTATGTCCTTCTTGTCATAAAAATTCACTTGTTCTTAAAAAGGGACGAGTCGTTTTTTCCCAACGCATGACATTTACCCATTGGTTATAAAGAAGAGGTAAATCACGATAGGACTTCACTTCTTTTTCAAAGAAATTAGCCATCAACACTTCGCTCGTAGGACGAATAAACAAGCGTTCCTCTAAAACCTTATTACCGACTTGGGTAACCATAGCCACTTCTGGAGCAAAACCTTCAACATGTTCGACTTCCTTCATAAAAAGTGATTCGGGAATTAATAAAGGGAAGTAAACATTTTCCACTCCAAGTTTTTTAAATTCTGGATCAAGTTCTTTTTGAATATTTTCCCAAATAGCATAACCATAGGGGCGTAAAATTAACATTCCTTTGGTGGGTCCATATTCCACAAGTTTGGCATTTTTCACGATATCGGTATACCATTGTGAAAAATTTTCTTTTTGAGGCGTGATTTTATCGATTAGTTTCGCCATTATTTTCTCCTTTATTAAATTCTTCTTTTTGAGGGTTTTCAAGATTTGTTAGATCCTGACTGGAATTAGTTTTTTGAGTTTTTTCATCAACTTCACTTTTGTCTGATTTGGCATGCAAACCTGGTTGTCTTTGAATTTTAACAATGCCATTATTTCCATAGTAAAGATCAATCGGATATTGGTGCTTTATTAAAAAATCGCGAACTTGTTTATAAGCATAAACATCTTGAATTAAAATTCAATCAAAAGTTTCAATATAAATATCTTCCGAAATCATCACCATATTTTGAGCTCAATCCAGAAGTCAGTCCTTTTGGGTTAGTTCACTTAAACGCTTAGGGTTAATCCCGATTGTGACGATTTGTTCTGGATTAAAATCAAGACCAGTTGTCCATTTTCAAAAATTACCACGTGAAGAAATATCAAATTCTAAACTAACCATTTCTTCATCTTGATCAAATGATCAAACGTAGTAAATTTCATGAGGTTGAAGTTTTAAATTTTTGAGAGGCCTTAGACCATGCTCTAAAATATTAGGCAAATTTCTTACATCGGTATAAAAGAGTAAGGAGTCGACATGAGTTTTTTTAAAAAGAGCTAGAGTCTTTTTCTTTTCGCTTTTATTAGTTAAAAAAAGCGTATTAAAAAAGCTCTCTAGAACTCCTTGGTCAAGGTCTTTTTGCCGTCAACGAAATAACTTGGTTTGATGCTTGCGCTTTTTCTGTGCCACAGTGTCACCCCGTTATCTCTTTAATTATATCAAGACTGGCATTTTAAAAGAAAAAAGACTACGAGAAACATAGTCTAGTCACATCTACTAGTCTAAGTCGTTTCTTGTAGTCTAAGTAAGTAAACTGGCGGACTGAGAGAGATTCGAACTCTCGCGCCGTGGAAACGACCTAACACCTTAGCAGGGTGCCCTCTTCACCAACTTGAGTATCAGCCCAATATTTAAATACTTATTTATTATACTAAAATGTTAACAATTTGTCTTCTTTTCTTTCCGGTTTTCTTTGGAGTCGGTTGATTTTTTTTGCCTAGAAATTTTATCTTGTTTTTGTGCTGCCTTTAATAACTTTGCAGTGTATTTCTTACGGAATAGTGTCTCTAAAATAACGAAATAACAAACTGCCACCAAGAAAGTGAAACACATATCTGTCATTCAATGAAAACGATAGATAATCATTCCAAAGAAGATCGCCAGAACCTGAATCCACATTAAGGCAGAAAAAGCGGCCATAATTGGGAAAAGCTTACCTCGTTTTTTATCTAGTGCATAGTAAACTATGCTAAACAAAATCATGCAAGAGGCCATATGTCCTGACGGAAAATCATCATTATAAAGATGCCCATTAAATTTGCCAGTAAAGATATCCTTCATATGTTGAACAAAACGGAATGGTTGTCACCACTCATGATAAGGAAGGTTTTGTCAAGTCGATCACGTTTCTTCTTTAGCTCCTGGAACATTACTTAATTCGCCACGAATTGTTTCATCAAAAATATTGGAAAAATAAAAAGGGCGAGCAAAGGCAATTTTTAAAATTCCTACCGTTAGATATAAAACAATGCTAAAAATCAGAATTTTAATGCCATCAATTCAATAGCAATTTACTAAAAAATAAGGCTTTTTAGGTAGGAAATAGCGAATAAACCAAGTCATAAAAATATAAAAAAAGAGACCAAAGACAAAAAAACCAATTTTGTAATACATTAAGGTATGGTAGGTAGCTACAAACGGAACCACTATTCCTTTACCTCAACCTGTGTTTTTGGTAGGTAAAGTAATGATTTGGTAAAGGTTAAGACCAATATAAATAGTGAAAAAAAGGCCATATAAAAACCAAATAAACCACGAATTACGCTTCAACCAATGGTCATGGGTACTTTGTTTACTATGGAGATAAAAGGTTTCAATGATGAGCGCTACAGAAGCGATAATTGAAAAGAAAAGCATTACATTGCCACTGTTAAAAGCTCAATAAGCTAAAAATTTTCCAAAAGGTCGGTGAAAAAAATTACCAAAATAAACGGCGATTTCTCAATCAAAAAAAGAAGAAATTATAAAAGCTGCAAAAGTTAACGCAAAAAAGACTGTTGCTGGAATAAGTAACCAATAAACGCCAACTTTTTTAGTTTCCATTTAGGCTTTCCCTTCTCTAATCCTATCTTTATAAATACCCCTTTAAGTAAAGTGGTTTAATATCGCTAATGGAGTTGGCAAGTTGAAAATGTTCTTTTAAAGCTAAAAAGTTTTTTTTATAATCGAGAGTAGCATTATCTTCAAAGATTTTATAGCCTTTTTTTGCTCATGGTTCATTAACTACTTCAATAGATTCTTTTTCAATCAGGGAAGGCCCCTCTAATAATTTTGCTTGATTATAGACAGCATAGAAAACTTTTTGGCCACGAGCATCCAGAAGTGAAATGCCTTTTGCCAAGCCGACTTGAAATAATAATGAAGAAATTAAATAAATATTGGTTTGGGGTGAAATGGCCTTAACGGTTTTCACTAGTGTTAAACCAACACGAATTCCGCTATAACTTCCAGGACCAGTCGTCACATAGAAATTCTCAATCAAAGCCAAGCTTTGGTGATTTTTGGTCAAAAAAAGGTTCAATTGGTGAATTGCTTCATCACTAATTTTTTTGGTTGGAGCTGACAAAAAAAGGTCAACCACTTGGTTGTCTTTTTCTAATAGATAAACTAATCGGCCATTGGCTGTATCAATAAATAAATTCATCACTATTATTTTATCGTGACTTGACGACGGTTTTCATCAACGATTTTAATTTCTAATTTTAAATGCGATAAAGCTTCCCAATTTAAGGCTAAATTTTCCGGTCACTCGATAATGTTGAGGTTGTCAGCAAAATATTCTTCATACATTGATGAATCTTCACCAAATGTTAGCCGGTAGGCATCCATGTGGTTAATGACCTGGTTATCACTACTTTCATATTGATTTAAGATAACGAAAGTTGGGGAGGTGATAGGGTCGAGAACATTTAAGGCTTTCATGAGCGCTTTTGTCAAAGTTGTTTTTCCAGCTCCCAAGTCCCCAGTCAACAACAAATAAAAGGGCCGTTTTTGCTTACTAAGGAAAGTTGCTAATTCTTGGGCAAAGACTTGTGTAGCCCTCAAGTCCTCTAAAAAATAAGTTGTTTCTTTACTAAAATTCATTATTTTTCTACTTTCTTTTTGTCAGTTTTAGCCAAAGTTTCTTCGAAGGCATCACGTAATTTTTCGACATAGTCTTTACTTCAACGAGGTTGGAAGGTAGCAGGTCATTGGCTAAGTTTTCAAGCCGCTTTATCCAAATTAACAAGAATAGTAATCGCGGTATTTCAATCATTGGCAGCTACTAAAACACCTTGCCCGGGAAAAATGATGGTTGAGGTTTGGGCTAAGTTGTCAGTTCAAGTATTTGGTGCCGAAACGACAAACGGCTCCTTTAAAGTCTGGAGTCTCACCCCATTTGGCAACCAAAGGTTTAAATTGGGATGAGCTTGGAAAAGTTTGTGGTTAAAATTGTTCATTTCGTCACTTTTGTTATTTGTTAAAAAGGCTTGAGCATCCAAATTTGAAGGAAAGCAATAGGCCAAAACTCTATGTTTGGGATTGATTGCTAAACGCTCATTATGAGCCCATAAAATTTGGTTTAGGAATTTAGTAGGTGGGACTTTCTCTGATAAACCTCATAAAACTCGGTAACCAGTACCTTTAAAGTTAACTTGAATAATCCCAATTTGTTGGTGTAATTTGGAAATTGAGCGTCCAATGCTTCGCAAAGGTCTACCATCACAAGGAACCACAATCATTTGTTGACTTAAATTTGGCACAGGCAACGGAAGAGTCACCTCATGAGGATTATAAGCATCCATAATTGTTGCCCAAATGTCACTTTCATCCAAAATCGCTGATTCAAAACCGACTTGACCTTCGAACCAATTTTGATCCGCTACTCAAGTAAGACTTTCCAAAAAGTTTTTAAAAGGACTTGTTTTTGTCACTTCATTATTTAGTTTCATTATTATTTTGTCCCTTCCCTTAATAATTATGCTAGTTTTATTTCGGCTTTACCTTTTTAACTTTTTCCTTTTTCGTCTCATCGGGTAACTGACCATTAAGGCTTTTTTGAAAAACCAAAGGCTCGTAGTGATTCGCCATAGCTTCTTTAAAAAAATGTTCAATATTGCCAAAATCTTCATTAATTATTTTAAGCAAAACTAGACTATCCTCAAGAGCATTATGGTGTTTGAACCGAATGTTTTTTTGTTGGGCAAGATTGTGGAGCGAAAAAGAGGCATAGGTCCGCAAGTGGCGGTACATTTGTCAAGTACAAGCGTAAAGAAAATTTGGCTCAGAGATTTTATGGCTATTCAAAGTAGGTCGTAAAACCCAATCAATGTCAAAAGCGGCATTATGGGCAAGAATAATATATTGACCATTAAAGTAAGGCTCTAATTTTGCCCAAACTTCTATAAAACTGGGAGCTTGGGCCACGGTAGCATTGTTTATTCCATGAATGCGAATATTCATTGGAGCAAAGTAATTTGGCTTAGGTTGGATTAAAGTTTCGTATTGCCAAACTATTTCGTTATTCTCTACAACAATAATCCCGACTTGACAAGCACTAGTAGAGTGCTTGTTAGCTGTTTCAAAATCAATAATTAAATATTTATTAGTTCATAGACTTTCCCGATTTTTCGTTTGATGTGC
This sequence comes from Entomoplasma freundtii, assembly GCF_002804205.1. Lineage (GTDB taxonomy): Bacteria > Bacillota_I > Bacilli_A > Mycoplasmatales > Mycoplasmataceae > Williamsoniiplasma > Williamsoniiplasma freundtii. The sequence goes on along the minus strand of NZ_CP024962.1, from coordinate 196,802 downwards.
TGATTTATTGGTCTGTTTTGCCTTAATATCTGGTTCTTTGCTAATTCAGGTCACCTTTTGTTGATCTAAATTAACATAATAGTCACAAATGGCGGTTAACTCAGCCATTTTGAAATCGGTCCGATTTTGGTAACTACGCTTATAGTTGCCCTTTTGACGATGATCAAGCACCACAAATTCGATATCTTTCAACAACTGTTGTTGGTAAAGACGATGTTTAAATTGGTAATCATTAGTTAATAACTTTATTTCTTGTTTTACTTGTTGCCTAATTGAAGTTGGTGATAGGTTTTTGTTTTTAGGATTATCAATCATAAGAGAACCTCACGATAACATAAGCAATAATAACCTTATTTTAATAGTTTTCGGAGAAAAAAAGACCCTCTAGGGTCTTTTTCAATTTTAATTTCTCTAACTTATTTTTTGATTTTCGTAATTAGGGAAGGTTGTGTCATTTCAGGAGGAATTGGCGCTCCTAATAACTCTAAAATTGTTGGTGCAATATCAGCAATAGCGGGATTATCATGATTTAATTCCACTTTTTTATCTGTCACGATGATTGGGACATAAGAAGTAGTATGTTTCTTGTTAATACCCCCATCACTATCTAGCATTTTTTCAGCGTTTCCATGGTCAGCGGTAATAATCATGATACCATCATGTTTCACCACAAAACTCTCATAAAGACGTTTTAGTTGGTCATCCAAAGTTTTGACTGCTTGAATAGCAGCTTTTTCGTTTCCAGTATGTCCAACCATATCACTATTCGCAAAATTCAAAACAATTAAATCAAATTCGTTTTTATCAATTTCTTTAAGAAGTTGATCAGTAATTTCTGGGGCAGCCATTTCTGGTTTTAAATCATAGGTTGCCACTTTTGGTGAAGGAATTAAATCTAAACTTGCGCCTTCAAGAGTAATTTCTGATGGTTTAGCTAAACCATTTTTGAAATAATCATTACCACCATCAAAGAAGAAAGTAACATGGGCAATTTTTTCAGTTTCGGCAATTCGTAATTGACGATAACCCAATTTAGCTAAATATTGACCCAAGGTATTGTCTAATGGTTTTGGTGGATAAGCGATATGTTTTGAAATAACGGAGTCCGAATATTTCATAGTCGAAACAAACGTAATTTTATCGCCAATGAAAGGCAAGTTTGCAAATTCCGGAGTTTTTCAAGCAGCATAATCATGATTAGTAAAGATTGAGGCCAGTTGAATAGCGCGATCGGGACGGAAATTAGTAAAGATTAACGCATCATTAGGCGCCAAACCATCATTTGGAATCGCACTATTGAAGGCTGGAGTAATCATTTCATCATCTTTTCCTTCAGCATATTGTGATTCAATATAAGCTTTCGGATTAGTGAAATGATTAACATTTTTGTGAGTCACAATTGCACCATAAGCTTCCGCACTTCGTTCAAAACGCTTATCACGATCCATTGCAAAGTAACGCCCACTAATTGAGGCAATTACCCCTACGTTGTTTTTAGCAATTAATTTTTCTAATTTTGTTAAGTAGTCAAGAAATACTTTTGGTTGCGTATCACGACCATCACTAATCAAATCAAAGGCAATTTTCTTCACCCCAAAGTCAACCGCTGCTTGGTAAATCGCCAACATATGGTCGATATGAGCATGAACACCACCATCTGAGAAAAGGCCCATTAAATGAAGGGTTGAGTCATGCTTTTTCACAACTTCGAAGGCTTGAACAATTTCTGGATTCTTGCCTAAATTGCCAGTTTCAACTTCTTTATTCAGTTTGGCAAGTGATTCAAAATTAATTCGTCCTGCACCCAAATGGATGTGACCAACTTCCGAATTTCCCATTTGGCCATTAGGTAAACCAACTCATTCTCCTGAAGCGTGAGCTTTGACTCATGGATATTCTTGTTCAAGTTGTTTCACAAAAGTCATGTTAGCTTGGGCAACAGCATTACCTTTAGTTTCGGGGCTAATTCCCCAACCATCTAAAATGGCCAACATCACTGGTTGTTTGGCTTTCATACTATTTATTTTCCTCTCTTAATCATGTTGAAGATGAACTTGGTTTGTCTTTTAAAACATACTTATCAATTGCATAAGCGACGCCACCTTCAACATTACTTAAAGGCACCTGAATTTGGGCCTTTTCTTTTACTATTGGAATTGAGTTACTTAAGCTGACCCCGTAACCTGCATATTCAATCATTGGTAAGTCATTTGCTCCATCACCAATAGCCATAATTTCGTCCCGGTGGATTTTTTTGGTTTTTGCAATTCATTCTAAGGCAAAAGCTTTATCAATTCCGGGAGCAGTAATTTCTCCATCTTGGTTATTTGATGTCGAAACAGTTAAACCAAATTTTTGGACTACTGACTGACAAAAATGATGCGGACTACCAAAAGCAATTAGTTTAAAGAAATTGTAATTAAAATTCTTTTCAACATTTTTATATTCTAAATATTGACCGTCAAAAAACTCCATCTCCGCACGATAGGGGATTGATTTATCGTTTGGCGAGGTCGGATTGGAGGCATTAGTAATTACTGTCTGAAAATCATCCACATAGCCAAAGATAACTGTTCCGGCATTTTCAGGTTGATTAGCATACTCAAAAACCGCCTGAGCATCGGTACTTTTTAAGGGACTGATTTTTAAGGGTTTATGATCCGCTAAAGCGTAAATACAAGCCCCATTATAACCAGCAATAATTGTTTCGGAATTAACTAAACCATGACCTTCTAAGCCGTTTGCTCGAGCCAAAACTGGTCTTCCTGTAATGAAGACGATTTCTACACCTTCAGCCATTGCTGCTTGCAAAGGTTTTACATTTTGTGGAATCATGGTTCCCATTTTATAATAAGTGGTTCCGTCCATATCAAGTGCTAGTAGTTTGATAGAAGCGGCAGTTTGCTCATCTTTATAAATAGTCATCTTATTTATAGTCAACAAGTGCTAGATAATCATCAGCTTTAAGACTTGCGCCTCCAACAAGGGCTCCATCAATATCAGCTTCATTCATTAATTCCTTAATGTTATCTGGTTTGACCGATCCTCCATAAAGAATACTAATTCCGTTGGCTGTGGTTTCATTATAAAGTTTTGCTAATTGTTGACGAATTGCTCGACAAACTTCTTCAGCATCTTGAGCAGTGGCAGTTTTTCCAGTACCGATTGCTCAAATTGGCTCATAAGCAATAATTGTTTTTAAGGCTTGGTCGGCAGTTAACCCTTTATAAGCTAAAGCAATTTGGTCGTTAACAAAACTAATAGTTTGGCCAGCTTCTTTGGTAGCTAAAGTTTCTCCACAACAAATAATTGGTGTCATGTCATGAGCTAGTAAAGCTTTAACCTTTTGGTTAACACTTTCGTTAGTTTCATTAAACATTTCGCGACGTTCTGAGTGTCCTAAAACGACATATTTCACGCCTAGTTCTTGAAGCATTTCAATCGACACTTCACCAGTGTAAGCTCCATTAGCAGCAAAATGAACATTTTGCGCAGCGATTTTTACTTTTCCAGCATGTTTTTCACCAGTAGCTAATAAAGTAAATGGGACCGCTAAACCAGCAACAACATCGTTTCCTTTTAGATTTGCATTAACAGTTTCTAAAAAACGTTCCAAACTTGCGTTAGTTCCGTTCATTTTTCAATTTCCAAAAATTATTTTCTTACGCATTATAAAAATAAAACCTCTCTTTTTCTTTTCTAATTTTTATTATAACTCAGCCTTTTAGAATGCCAAAAAATCGCCCTTAGGCGAGTTTCTGAATTATTCGTTAAGTTGGCTAGCAGCTGCTTCATCAAGGATAATAGTGCAGTTAGGGTGGGTTTGTAAAATGGTACAAGGCCATTCTTCTGATAAATTGCCTTTGACTAGTTGAGCTACGGCTTGTGCTTTATTTTTGCCAGTGGCAATTAGCAAAATTTCCTTCGCATTCATAATTGACTTTAAGCCCATCGAGATTGCTTGATTCGGTACTTCATCCTTACTATCAAAGAATCGGGCATTGGCCTCAATTGTAGAATCAGTTAACCCGACAATGTGCGTTAATGAGTTAAATGAAGTTCCAGGTTCGTTAAAACCGATGTGACCATTTAAACCTAAACCAAGAATTTGCAAATCAATTCCACCAGCTTGGGCAATAAGATTATCATAATTCGTTGCCTCGTTTGGATCTAATCCATTGGGAACAAAAGTTTTATCCAAACGGATATCAATATTCTTGAAAAGATTTTCATTCATAAAGAAGCGGTATGATTGGGGGTGGCTACCACTAAGACCACGATACTCATCTAAATTAAATGTCGTTACATTAACAAAACTTAATTTTCCTTGTTTGTGATCTGCAATAAGACATTCATAAGTTGGCAAGGGGGTTGAGCCAGTAGCTAAACCAAGGACTAAATTAGGTTTGTTGTGAATACGATTACTAATAATCGTCGCCGCGCTTAAACCGGCTTCTTCACTATTTTTTACTTTAATAACTTTCATGATAAAGACCTCTCCCAAATAATTCTACGCACTTTATTTTAAAGAGCAAAGAAAAAAGGAGCCAAAGCTCCTTAGTTTTAACTGGCGGAAGATGAGGGATTCGAACCCCCGCCCGGGTTGCCCCGACTAACGGTTTTCGAGACCGTCCCCTTCAGCCGAACTTGGGTAATCTTCCAGTAATGTGATTTATTTTTATTTTACATTTTTTTGACTAAATAAAAAGTAGCCGAATAGCTACTGATGTTTTGTCTGAATGGTGGTCGTGGACGGAATTGAACCGCCGACACGCAGAGCTTCAATCTGCTGCTCTACCGACTGAGCTACACGACCATAAATAATGGCGACTCCAACGGGACTTGAACCCGTGGTCTCCTCCGTGACAGGGAGGCGCGATAACCAACTTCGCTATGGAGCCAATGGTTGCGGGGGCAGGACTCGAACCTGCGGCCTTCGGGTTATGAGCCCGACGAGCTACCAACTGCTCCACCCCGCGATTTTTAATTTTTAACTGGCGGAAGATGAGGGATTCGAACCCCCGCTCGGGTTTCCCCGACTCTCGGTTTTCAAGACCGATCCCTTCAGCCGGACTTGGGTAATCTTCCGTTACTTTTGACCTCAACTCACACCATTGGTAATTTGAATGGTGGACCTTATTGGACTTGAACCAATGACCGCCCGGTTATGAGCCGGATGCTCTAACCAACTGAGCTAAAGGTCCTTATATGGTAGCGGGGGGGAGATTTGAACTCCCGACCTTTCGGGTATGAACCGAACGCTCTAACCAACTGAGCTACCCCGCCATAAAAAAATGGTGGACCCTATCGGGATCGAACCGACGACCCCCTGCGTGCAAGGCAGGTGCTCTCCCAGCTGAGCTAAGGGCCCACAAATATGGTCGGGAAAACAGGATTCGAACCTGCGACCCTTCGGTCCCAAACCGAATGCTCTACCAAACTGAGCCATTTCCCGATTTAAAAAGATGTTATAACCTAACGAAATAACATCTTCATTTGGTTTCTAATGGTGCGCCCGGAGGGACTCGAACCCCCAACCTTTTGATCCGTAGTCAAACGATCTATCCAATTGATCTACGGGCGCATATACTTTTAGAGTTGTCGTAAACAACAACATAACAATTATACCAAAAACTAAACAAAATGGAAGGACCAATTTAACAGTTTTTTCGCAAATGGCATAATTAAGATTACTTATAAATTTTATCTCTTTTTTTAAGAAAGGCAAGAATAAAAAAGGTAAAAGTTGCTAATACTTATTTAATAGTTAGAATCATTGATTTTCCCTTTTATTATCTTGTCTATGATTACAAAAAGAACTAAGCCAGACTTTTTAACTCTGTAAAAAACATTTTATAAAAATTTTAAAGAAACTAAAACTATTTCGAAACTAAAAACTAATAAAGCCAAAAAGTAACAAACTTTATTAGGTTCCAGAAATAATTCGCTTTACATATTCGTTATTATAAAAATTTAATATAAAAAACCTCTAAGCTTTTAGAGGTTTTTTATATATTAACTAACTTTTTTGAGTTAGGTGGTTTTTCTTGGAGGTACCAGTCGGATTTGAACCGACGATCAGGGTGTTGCAGACCCATGCCTTAGGCCACTTGGCTATGGTACCATACCTAAGAATTATATCAAAAATGAAGCAAAAAGCCTAGTTGAGTTACCTTGGTGAAAATAAAAAGTAACTTACTAAAAGTTACTTTCCGCGTTAATTGTTGTTACCTTCAAAATCGTTATTGTTAGTATCAGTGTCTTCACCTAAAATATCGCCTCTTAAAATTTTAACCGCTTCTAAAAGTTCGCGCATTTTTTGAGTTTGATATTGGTTTGTACCTGATGGTTGATAAATTTTTGATAAATCTGCAAAACGTTTATCCAAATCTTTTATTGTGAAGTTTGGAGCTAGTGACATAAATTTTAACGCCCAATCAGCGTCATGAGTTGGTGTGGCAGGGTCAATGTTCCAGTCGCCCTCTTCAGTTGCATCGGGGTAATCTTGGTAATAATCAAAACTTTCTTCTTTAATTGAATATTCGTTTTCACCCATTCCAACATTATAAGTATAAATATCCTCTTTTTTCAATAATGGCTCATGAGTTTTGCACTCTTTCAAAGCTGATTTATACATTAAGCCAAATCATAAGGCACTAGTCGCTCCAACGCCCCCCATAATTACCACTGACGTAATGATTAATTTTTGGTCAGAAGAAATTAATCCTGGGATTAAGATAACAACCATAAAAATAATTCCCATCACTAGTCATGTTAGCGGTAATCTTGCGCCACGAACCATAAATATCGTCATGATTTTGTAGCAACTAGCATGCATAGGGCCACTAATCAATTGATTGGTGGGTTTGTGACCAGTCATGACCATCTCATTTCGCGTGATTGGTCGATGACAAATAATGCATTTTTTCATTTTTTTATTTCCTCAATCACTATTTATTATACAAAAAAATAAATCATTAACCTATCTTACCGGCAACAAGTTCGTTGTAATAATCAACCAGTTTTTCATCAAGTCTTGGTAAATATTTGAACGCCATTAGTTCTTCTTTACCATCTTTATCTTTATTTTGTTGGTAAATTGGGTCACCCAAAGCATCAACACAAGGGTAATAAAGTCTTTTGTAATTACTAAAAATATTGCCTGGTTGAGTAAGTTCGTCCATCGCGCTTGCTACTGGACTAGTAATTCCAACATATTCACTAATATCAGTGGCTTTACTGATTAAAAAATTAATAAATTTATAAGCTAAATCTTTATGGTGAGATGTTTTTGACATGACTAAGTTATCTGAGAAAACATTGGTAGTTTGGTAACGACCATTAGCCATTTTAATATTGGGTCTACCAAAAAGGAATTTTGTTGGCTCATCTAGAGCGATAGCGTTAGCAAAATCACCGTCATCATCGCCCCCGCCGTTGTCGACATCTTCACCATTATAGATTCGGTTGGCTTCCACAGCGTCCCCATTATACATCATGGCAAAATCAAAACGCCCTTGGCCAACATTATCCACTAACTCATCATTATTTAACGAAACTTTTGGTTTATTAATAAAATCGTTGGCTAAATATTGGTTAGCTTGTTCAATTTCATGATCAGTTTCGAGATTCGGTTTTTGGAACAATACTTGGCCAGCGATGGCAAAGATATTTTTGGGGTCGTTATTTAAAGCCACCCTTTTGCCAGCTTGAGCTGCTTGTTTCAAAATATCCCAAGATAATTTAGTTTGGTTAAGTTCACCAGTATTAATGGCGGTCGCAATTTCTTCATCGGTGAAACCAGCTTTAGTTTTTAAAAAATCAAGGTTAGCCTGAGTCGGATTAACCACAATTACTAAATCTCCTCAAAGGTAAGGTACCGAATAGTCTAATAAATTCTTCTTTCCATCATTGCCATCAATTTCGTAATTGGCTAAAAGTTTCACTAGATTATCATCTAGAGTTACCTTTTCTTGTTTGTCGTTGTCAAAAAGGTTAGCCCCATTGGTCTTGGCCTCAACTCGTTTCGCTCACGGAGCGTCAATATTTAACAAGTTATAATTCAATAATTCTAGTCGGTCTTCCAAAGCTAATTTTTTAACCATGTAATCTGAAGGCACCATTAAATCATAATTAAATGTATAAAGCTTATTATATAAAGTCTCATTTGAATCATATTCTTGATAATTGACACGTACTTTATACTCTCTTTCAAATTCGCCAATCAAGGCTGGGTCAATATATTCTCCTCAATTTCCAATCACCAAGTTATAAGTATTATTTAAAACATAAGCAACGGTTAGTCCTGAGAAAGCTGCTAGACCAATAAGGAGAGCTCCAAGCATTTTTCAACTTCTTGCTAACCAACTTTTGGCGTGACCTTCACTACTTGCCTCATAATTAGGAACTAATTTTAAGGTTTCTTTTTTAACCTTAGCGGCTAAAAGATTAATTTTGTGATCAATTTTTTGAATATCACTAGTTAACTTACGACTGGTCTTTTTAGTCAATGGTTTGTTAATAAAGATTTGTTTTTCCAAGTGGTTTTTTTGGTCAGTTAAACCAAAAATGACATTGTAATTCTTATCTTGCAACTCACGCAAACGTTCTACTACCAAGCGAAGTTTATGCATGTTTTTGCCTTCTAAGATTTCGATTTTCTCAATCTCTAAACGTTTTATTTTGCGGTTAAGAGCTAGACTTTCTTTTTTTGAAAGTTCCTCGGTAGCGAGATTTCATTTTAAAGCTGAAATTTCTTGTTCAACTTTTTCGGCCTTATGCAAAGCAGCATCTTCACGGTTTTCTAACGCTTCAATTTCCTCATTTAAGAAGGTTAAACGTTCTTCAACTTTTTCCTTTTGGAGAGTTAACTTTGCCGCTTTATGAACATCGTTTGTTTTATCTAATTGAGCATTTAGTTTCGCTAAACGTTTTGTTGCTAATTCCTGACGGTCATAATAACGTTTTTCTTTGTTAATTTGTGAACGAAGTTTATACCGTTTTCATTCTAAACGGGTAATCTTTTTGTCGTAAGTTTTGGCTGAAACCATTTTAATCCGGAATTTCAAGCATTCATACTTCAATCACAAGAAAATATTGGTTGAATAAGTTGTTTTGTAATTACCATTCTTTTGTGCTTCTAGAAGAAGTAATTCCTTTTTCAATTCCGCCATTCTTTTTGATTTATAAGTTTTATTTCGCAGTTTTTCCACTTTGGTCTCTTGACTTTGTTTATATAAAGCAAAAGCATTTCAAGTTAAAATTCCCAAAATAATAATTGCGACCAACATTGTCCCAAAGGCAAAAACATAGGGACGAATTTTTTTCATTGTGTAAATGTAGGTCGAGACATTAGTCTGACTTCCACCTGTGAAGTAAGAAATAATGAAATCATCAAAACTCATTGCAAAAGCAATGGCAGCTGCTGCAATAATCGCTGGCTTTAACACTGGCAAAATAACGCGTATTAGTAATTGTCAATTATTTGCCCCTAAATCTTCACCAGCTTCTAATAGCGAGTGGTCAACTTTTCGTAGGCGTGGCATCACTGTAATCAAAACATAAGGCACGTTAAACGAAATATGGGCCATGATTAAAGTAAAGATTCCAAACCTTAAATTGGCAACCAAAAACACCATCATTAATGAGACAGCAGTAACTACATCAGCATTAATCAAAGGAATATTCGCAATCCCCATCCATTTGCGTTGTGTATTACGACGACAACGACTTAAACCAATGGCTGCGGCGACTCCAATTAATAATGAGATAATAGTCGACACAAAAGCAACAAAAAGTGAGGTAATAATCGATTTAATAAATGGTGAATTTTTAAAGAAATCTTCATACCAGCGAAGACTTCATCCACGTCATGTCGAAACAGTTGTTCCTGCATTGAAGGAAAAAATGATCATAATGACAATCGGAATATAAATAAAAGCCATTATAAGGGCAAAATAGTTGGCTCTGAAGAATTTTTTCATTTGTTTTTTCCTCTTTTCCCTTCTAGACGATTACTGCTTCAACGAATCAACAAAGTTAAAAGGAAAACAAAAATGGTTAACACTACCGAAATAGCAGCTCCAAAACCAAAATTATTTCCTTTAAAGAAATAAGATTCAATAATTGAAGATATTAAGTTAATTTTGCCATCACCCATGTAACGAATCACGATTAAAGAAGTGGCTGCTTGGACAATCACCAACGTAAAAGCTGTTAAGACTCCTGGTAAAGAAGAACGAAAGGTAATATGTCAAAATGTTTTTCAACTTGACATCCCCAAATCGCGGGCTGCTTCTTCCAAATCTATTTGACGCATTTCTAAACTATCGTAAATTGGAATAATCGCAAAGGGCAAAAACATGTAAACCATCCCGATAATAACAGCAAATGGTGTTCCGATGGCACTTGGCATTAATAGGTAAAAGAATGACTTTAACCCTAAAACCTTTAATAGCATGGAGATTCAAATCGGCATTGTCACGAGAATTCACATATTTTTGACAAGTACCTTTGATTTGACTTCACTCATAATTAAGGCGATTGGGTAACCAAAAACAATGGCTACCAAGGCAGCGGCTACTGCATAAGCAATTGAAAGTAGCAAAGCTACCATAATGTTTTTACTAGTAAACATCTTGACAAAGTTTTCTAAGGTAATGCGAAATAATTGGGCATTACCGGTTGGTTTAACCAACGAATAAATCAAGATTGAAACCAAAGGCAAAATGATTAAAAAAATCATCACGATAAAAAATGGCAATAAGATTGGTCAGACTTTACCTTTAGTAAAATTAAAAGTTTTTGTTTTGGCAAGTTTGGCAGAAAATTCGCTGATTTTTAAGGAACGACGACGTTTTACTTCCTGAGTAATAGCCGCATTTAATTCGGCTTCGTTATAACCCAGACTTTTTTTCGATGGTTTTCTTGTTTTCATCGGTGCGTCTCTTTCCTATTGGTCGATTTCTTTTCACATGACATGAATATCATCGCGTTTTCATTTTAAGGAAACTTTTTCGCCAACTTTTTTAGCTTCAGTTGTTCTTACTAATCATGTACGGTTTTTAGTGCGAATTTCATATTCTCAATAAAGACCTTTAAAAACTGCATTTTCCACTTCACCATTAAAATAACCAACATTTGGTTTTCATAAATTAATATCTTCTGGACGAATGACAATATCGATATTTTCTTCATCAATTCCAAAGTTTGTATCTACACACTCAAATTCTTTGCCGTCAAATTTGACATGGTGATCGCTAACAAAAATCCCGTTTTGGATAACATTCGAAACTCCGACGAATTTCGCTACCCAAAGATTTTCTGGTTCATTATAAATTTCTTCAGGAGTACCAATTTGTTGGATACTTCCATCATTCATTACAACAATTCGGTCAGACATTGATAGCGCTTCTTCTTGATCATGACTAACCATAATAAAAGTAATCCCCAATTCTCTTTGGAGACGTTTTAATTCTTCTTGCATTGCTTTACGCAAATGTACATCTAATGCTGACATTGGTTCATCCAATAACAACACTTGTGGTTTCATTACTAAGGCGCGAGCAATCGCCACCCTTTGCTTTTGACCACCAGAAAGCTCAGTCACATTTTTATCTTCGTAGCCTTCTAAACCAACCACGCGCAATTGTTTCATCACTTCACGTTCAATAATGGCGCGTTTAGTTTTTTTATTTCGTAAACCAAAAGCAACATTTTCAAAAACGTTTAAATGAGGAAACAATGCATAAGATTGAAAAATGGTATTAATCTGACGCTTATTAATTTTAATTGGTAACAAGTCTTTATCTTCAAATAAAACTTGACCACTACTTGGTTTTTCAAAACCACCAATGATTCTTAGAGTTGTTGTTTTTCCACAACCAGAAGGTCCTAATAAAGTAATGAATTCACCTTCATGAACATCAAAACTGATTCCCTTTAGGACTACTCGACCATCATACTCTTTCGTAACATTGCGGACTTCAATAATATTATCCATACTAAAATATCTCTCCTTCTATTAACTTTAAAGTATCGATTTAAAGCAAATGTGAGATACCTCGCAAATTTTATTTCGAAAGTATCTTACTGAAGGGAGAGACATTCGGTCTTCAAGTTACATTTTTCTTTTTGGATTTGAGGGTTAACAAAATTTAAAAATTCTCAACTAAAAATGAGACTAAAAACTGATTTTGGTATTAACATTTTTGCACCCTCCCATAAAAACACATAATAATATTTTACCAATTTTTTTAAAATTAATCATTATTTTGTTGGGGTGTTTTTTTGGGCTTCTAGGAGACGATTGATTTCAACCGCCACACCATTTTCTTGCACTGAAGGAGCGACTTTATCAGCTGCTTTTTTGATATGGTCATGAGCATTACCCATGGCAAAACCTAGCCCTGCTCACTTGATAGCTTCCAAATCGTTTTCACCATCACCAAAATAAGCTACTTCTTCTGGCTGTAAGTTGAATTTTTTGGCTAAGAATTTTAATCCTTCACTTTTATTAACCCCTTTGGGAACAATTTCAATGTTTTGTCGCGCATCTTGAACATAAGAAAAGGCAAAAATAGGATAATTATAATTACTTACCTCTTCCCGGAATTTTTGCATTTGTCGACGAGAGCCACTCACGATTAATTTGGAAATTGGTGATTTTAAAGGATGGACAAAATCGTATTTTAATGGTTTTCGTTTTGAGTTATGACTTAAAGCCCAAACAAAGGGATGTCATTTCTTATTTACATAAGATAGTTTGTCATTGTAAGCGTAGCTAAAAATTTGCACGTGATGTTTATTCGCTAGTTTAAAAAGTAAATCAGTTTCTTCTTTGGTGAAAAAATGGTTATATTCTTCTTTCATATCTCCATTGGGTTGAATGGTGAAAACCTCGGCACCATTTTGACCAATAATCGGAATATCAGAATAGTTAAGTCCCATTCCCATTTGGTCTAAAATTTTTTGGATTGATCGAGCGTTTCGACCAGTTGCCAAGGTAATTTTAAGACCTTGGTCTTGTGCTTCCTTGAGCGCTTGGATCACCGTGGGGTTGATTTTTCCCCGGTGAAAAATAGTTCCGTCAATATCAGTGGCAATCAGTTTAATCATAGGCTCCTCGACCCCAATCTTCTTGAGGCTTTTTCTTGCTTTGATTTTATCAAACTCCAGAAAAAGTTCGAAAAATCATTTGGGAGTTAAAAAATAAAAAAACCGAGAGCTTTGCACATCGGTTTTAGAAAAAGTATTTAAAAATTATTTTACTCAGTCTTCTAATTGAGCAAGAGGCATAAATCCTGAACTTTCTTTAACTAAGTGGCCATTTTCCAATAAACGTAGTGATGGAATTGACATTACGTTATATTTGCTTGCTAACTCAGGGTTTTTGTCCACATCAATTTGGGCAATTGTGATTCCTGAACTTTTTGTAGCAAAATCTTCAAGAATAGGGTGGAACATTTTGCAAGGACCACATCAATCAGCTTTAAAATCGATTAAAACCTTTTTATTATTAGCAATTAACTCTTTTAAAGCTGCTTCTGAAGTAATTAGGTTTACTTTTGACATCTTAAATCTCCTTCTTTTTTAAAATTTTTGTTTCTATATAATGCCAAACACCATTTTTATCATTATTAAATTCTGTCACATCATCGGCAATATCTAATAATTCTAAAGTAGCATTTTGCATCGCAACCCCAACATCGACTGCTGTTAATAATGATAAATCATTATAACCGTCACCAAAGGCATATGACTTAGTTTTTTTACTTTCGACTGCCAAATGGTTCATAATCATTTTCGCTGCATGACCTTTATTGACATTTAAGGGCATGATTTCTATTACGCGATCAGTATATTGGTGAATCGTTGCCTTGCCATCAAAATCCTTGTAGAGTTTGGTAACAAAAGCTCGTGAGTCTTCCAAACTAGTTCCTTTTTTTAAAACAATAGTTAAATGGGCAATGGGTGAAATGATTTTTTCAGGGCTGTTGGCAATCACATATTTCATATTGGCCACTTCCGCTCAATAATAAGAATTATCACCTTTATTAAAAACATAAACGGTATCGTCACCAAAGAAATTAACTTTTGCTTTATGATGACCATAGTTGTCCCTGAAAATTTTTTCAACCACTTCACTAGGAATATAATCGCGACGAATTCAGCTTTGGGTTTTAAAGTCAAAAATTTGTGCGCCATTATTTCCGGCAATAATACCTCCGTGTTGGTCAATTTTTAATTTTTTTGCTAAATTTAAAATATCATTAGTCGATCGAGCAGTGATGGGAACTAAATAGTAACCTTCTTCATAGAGGCTTTGAATTCCGGCAATAGTTTCTGGAGAAGGGCAATGGTCATCAGCCAACAAGGTACCATCTAAATCTGAAAAGATAATTGCATTTTGTTTATACATAATACTCAGTCTCCCTTATCTTTGTTTATCGGCTTTATTATAGCCGATAAAGCTTCAAAAGGCGATAAGACTAAAGGCTTGCTCCGTCGAAGAAACTAGTTTTTAATGATTTAAAGAATTTAAAAATAACGTATTCTCTTCTTGCAAACTAAAACCTTTCAATTGGTAAGCTTCTCCACCAGTAAGGTCCGTTTCAATCGTGGTATGATTCAAAACATAAAAAAGAACGGATACCGAATGTTCCCCATCATTAATAAAAATTTCGAGACAAGAACGATCAACCAAAAGTCGAAGATTATTGATTTTGTCGATAGCAATTTTTTGAAGCGGGGGCAAATTAAAGGCATCTTTAAGAGTCATGTCGGTACGATTAATTTCTAAAAGGCCTTTTTGATAAGTTACCTGAAGAGCTTCATGTTTACTATTGTGGATTTTTAGAAAGAAATCATCCTTTTCAATTTGGTCAACTTTTATTTCGATTAAGCCATTAGGATAAGTAATTTTTTTACCTCATGATAAAGTTTTGACACGTAATTTTTTGAGTTGGTTCGCCGGTTGTTGGTACATGACACCATTCACTCACGTCACTTCACGGGGTAATGATAATTGGCTTAACCAATTATTAGGCAAGGTCTTGCTGATTTTGGAAGCTGGGTTTCCGAGTCAACCAAGGGTAATGTTTTGGTTAGGACAGTTTTGGAAAAATTGGGGAGCATAGAAATCGAGACCTTTATCAAAAAGTTTTAAAGGTCCATGACTCTCAAACTCCATTATTTTATTAAATTTTCCTTTTTGATACCAAGTTTTTCTTCCTTCTAGACCCTTAGTTTTAGCAACCGTACTAAAATACAAATATTCATTATCATTCCCGTTATCTTTGATATATCCAGGCGCTTCTACTCTTAAGGGCTCTAAATGGCTTAAATTAGGCCATTCTAAGGGGTGAACGGAGTGTCAAACCATTAGTTTACGGTCTTCGGCTCCATAGAGGCTAATTAAGCCTTTTTTATGCTTTGATTGGGCACCATTCAACATGTAATGGCCCCCATTTTTTTCAAAAATCATTGGGTCATGAAAATAACCAGAGTAAACACTTAAGTCTTGTCCAAAAAGCATAGTTTTTCTTGTGGTTTGTTTCTTTAAGTTTAGTTGAGCTTTCATAACAAAAGTAGTTTCTAATTCCTCTTGAAGTTGCACTAAGCCAGAATAGTAAAAATATAGTTGGCCAGCTTCAATGAAGGCATGACCAGAATAAGCCCCATCTTTGTCATATTGACATGAAGGCGTTATCGTCAAACCTTGATAATCATAATGGATAAAGTCAGTGGTCATATATAAACCTCAAGAAGGAATTAGGCGCTCATCACTAAAAGGACAGTTTTGGAAAAAAATATAGTATCAACCCTTATAGTAAATCAAACCGTTGGGGTCATAGAGAGCACCGGCGTAACTTGTTAAGTGAAATTTATTGGTATACCAATTGCCTTTATCTTCTTGATGTAATTTATAAAATAGCGATAAATCTCCACGTGTGATTCAGTCGTGTTGTTCTTTCATTAATGAGACCCCCCTTTTTGTTTGCCGAAAACTTTGAGATTTATAAATGATTATTAGCACGAAAAAAGTAGCACGAAAATGTGCTAGTTATATTTTTATTTTAACCTTATCCCTCTTTCAAAAGAGCGAACCATAGTTTTTCATAAAAAAAGAACTAGGTTTTTCCTAGTTCTTTTTAATATTAGCGCGTTAAAGTTTTGAAGAGCCAAGTCGCAATTTGATTATCAAATATGACTTTGTTGGTTTTGGCTTTCTTCAACAAAATTTTCTCGCTTTTTCTCAATTAAATTTTGTTGGACTAAACGCCCTTTAATTTGTTGAAGGGTTTGGAGGGCGACAGAAATAACAATAATTAGTCCTGTTCCTCCAATCGCTAAGTTTGACGGTAAACTTGTCAATTTCGAAATGATGTATGGCAACACCGCAATAATAGCCAAGAAAAGGGCTCCAATAATCGATAATCGGTTAATTGTTCCTACCAAGAATTTTTCAGTTTCCTTCCCAGGTTTAATTCCGGGAATAAATGTTCCTGATTTTTGGAAGTTTTCAGCAACTTTTTCTGGGTTGATTTGCACTTGCGCATACAAGAATGTAAAGAGAATTGTCAAGACTGAATATAAACCAATTCCTCACCAAGTGTCAAATGATAAATATACTTGAGTAAAGCGAACAAAACCAGAACTTGGATTTGTTGCTGCCACAATTTGGGCAATTGTCACTGGAGTAGAAATAATGGCCGAGGCAAAGATAACTGGAATTACTCCGGCATTATTAATCTTCAAAGGAAGATATGGCGTATGATCGCGACTATCCACTAAACCAGCTCCAGTTTGTTGAATAGGAATTTTCCGTTCCGCTTCGTTCATCAGAACAACGACGAAGATGATTAAGAAGAAAACAACCACATAAATGATAAATTTCAAGAGACCATCAAAAAAGATGTTTGCTTGTTCCCCAGATTTGGCAACCCAAAATTGGAAAGTGGCCTTAAAATTGGTTGGCATTGTGCTAATAATTCCTAAGAAAATGATAATTGAAACCCCGTTACCAACCCCACGGACGGTAATTTGGTCTGCCAATCATAGCATGAAGAAACTTCCAGCTAGCATGATTACCGGAATCAAAATGTAGTAGAAAGCGGCTGGTCCAATACCATTTTCCGCTTGGAGCCCTCCTTCTCATTTTGGAGTAATTAGTCCTTGGGAAATTAATGTAAAGACAGTTGCTTCTCCTTGCATAATGGCAAAGGGAATCATCAGGATTTTTGTCAATTTATCTAGTTTACGTCGTCCCCGCTCTCCCGATCTGGTTCACCGAGTTAACACTGGAATTACATCAGTCGATAATAACTGAACAATAATCGAAGCCGTAATGTAGGGTGAGACTCCTAAAGCAAGGATTGAGAATTTTCCAATGCTTCCTCCCCCTAAAGTAGCGAGTAATTGGAAGAATTGGATATCCGAAATTTTTTCTTCGTAATCCTTAGAAATATGGATTCCCGGAACTGTTAAATACATTCCAGCTCGAATCAAAACAAGGATTAAAATAGTAAAAATGATTCGCAAAAGCAAATCTTTGTTTTTCACAAAAAAATTAGGCTTTTGAAAATCATTTGTTTTTTGCGAAGTTTTTTTGATGGAAAACAAGCGACCTTTTTGGGGCTGATCTTGTTTTTTTGCGTGGTTTGCGGCACGTGAAGGTTTAACCCCTTCATGTACTCCTTTTCCTCCTCATACCATCTAAATCACCTCGACTATTCCTCCCAATGCTTCAATCGCTTTTTGGGCTGATTGAGAGATTTTATTAACTTTGACATTAACTTTGTGGTTTAGCGTACCTTTACCCAAAACTTTTACAAGTTGTTTGTCATTTTTAATGACTCTTTTGGCAAGTAAGGTTTCGTGGTTCACTTCTGTTAAACCAAGTTTGTCAATTTGTTCTAAATTAATTAAAACATATTCTTTTTGATTTGGCGAGGTGAACCCAATCTTTGGTAGACGGCGGAACAATGGTGTTTGCCCTCCTTCAAAGCCTGGACGTACTCCTCCACCAGAACGCGAATTTTGTCCTTTATGACCACGCGTTGCGGTTTTTCCTTTTCCTGAAGCCATTCCACGGCCAACACGGGTTGGTTTTGTTTGACTACCAGGTGTATATTTTAACTCATGTAATTTCATCAAAACCTCCTATTTTGTAACCGCATTATTAGCAGCAGCAGTTGCGACTTCTTTTGGTTTAGCAACCGCTTCTTCAGTTTTTACTTCGTTATTCTTTACTTTCCCAAAACGAAGTTCTTGGGTTGTAGCATAAGTTTGCATTCTTGACAAACCATCTAAAGCAGCACGAATCATGTTAATTGGAGCATGTGATCCTAATGATTTAGTATAAATATCTCCAATACCAGCTAGTTCGACAACAGCACGAACTGGCCCTCCAGCGATTAATCCAGCCCCTTCTTTAGCAGGTTTGATTAAAACCTTACCTGCTCCGTAGGTTCCTAAAATTTCGTGAGGAACAGTAGTTCCGCGCATTGGCACACGAATTAAGTTCTTTTTAGCTTCTTTGACTGCTTTTTTAATTGCATCAGGAACTTCATTTGCTTTTCCAGTTCCTAAACCAACTTGGCCTTTTTTGTTACCGACAACGACAACCGCAGCAAAACGGAAATGGCGTCCTCCTTTAGTAACTTTAGTTACACGACGGATAGTAACTACTTTTTCTTCAAAATCATCTTTAGGACGATCATTGAAACCACGAGGACCACGTCCACCACGGCCTCTTGGCCCTTGGCCTTGTCCACCAGGACGACGACGGTCTCCTGAAGTTGGACCCGATCCTGATTGAGGACCTTGGAATTGACCAAAGTTACCAGTACCAGCGCCAGTACCAGTCCCTGGACGACGCGCACGATCACGGTTAAAGTTATTAGTGTTTGGACGTGATTGTGTTTGGGCATTGGGATTGCGACTTACTTGGCCCGCATTAACATTAATGTTTTTTTCTTCACTCATTATTTTTGCCTTTTGCCTTTCTAGAATTTTAATCCCGCTGCTCTGGCTGCATCAGCGAAAGCTTTTACTTTACCATGGTATTGGTATCCCCCACGGTCAAAGACAACTTCAGTGATGTTTGCTGCTAAAGCTTTTTTAGCTACTTCAGCCCCTACGCTTTCAGCAGCTTTAATATTTGATTTTGATGGAAGATCCATCTTCATTGATGAAGCGCTTACTAGTGTACGACCAGTGGTGTCATCAATTATTTGGGCGTAAAAGTTGGTATTTGATTTAAAGACATTCAAGCGTGGACGGCTTGAAGTTCCTGAAATCTTAGTACGCACACGGTAATGGCGACGTTTACGCGCTTCTTGTTTTGCAAATTTCATTGTTTACTTCACCTTTGCGCAAGCCTATTTACCGGCTGCTTTTCCTTCCTTACGAATAATTTTTTCGTCAGCGTATTTGATTCCTTTACCTTTATATGGTTCTGGTTTTCGGTAAGCACGAATGTTTGCCGCAAATTCACCAACTAGTTGTTTGTTAATTCCACGAATAATAATGTTGGTTGGTTTTGGTACCTCAACTGTTAATCCTTCCGGAATTTCACATTCCACCGGATGAGAGAAACCTAAACTCAAACCAAGTTTTTTCCCGTTTAAGTTAGCTTTGTAACCAACCCCAACGATTTGTAAGTTTTTTTCAAAACCTTTTGAAACTCCTTCAAGCATTCCAGCAATTAATGAATTGGTAGTTCCATGTAATTGTTTGGTATGTTTGATTTCGTTAGCACGTAGAGTTTTGACAGTGCGTGATTCTTGATCTATTTCAATAGTAATTAAAGGTGAGAATTTTTGGCTCAATTCTCCCTTTGGACCTTTAACAATAACAGTGTTATTTGGTTCTAGTGTAACTTCAACCCCTTCAGGAATTGATAAAAGACGATTTCCGATACGTGACATATTTTATTCTTCTCCTATCAACTATCTATCAAACAAAGGCAAGCACTTCGCCACCAACTTGGTTTTGACGAGCTTGTTTGTCAGTCATGATTCCCTTTGAAGTTGAAACGATTGCGATTCCTAAGCCATTTAAAACTTGAGGAATTTCGTTGGCTGGAGCGTAAACTCTTAAGCCAGGTTTTGAAATTTTCTTTAATCCTTGGATAACACGAGTTTTGTTTTTATATTTTAGATCAATCACAATTTTTTTCTTGGCTTCACTTTCAGTAACTTTGTAGTTTGAAATGAATCCTTCTTCTTTTAAGATTTTAGCAATCTCTAATTTCATTTTGCTTCCAGGGATTTCAACAGTTTTTAAATATCTTTGGTTTGCATTTCGAATTCGAGTTAGCATATCTGCAATTACATCAGTAGTCATATATTTAATTCCTTTCCATCCCTATCTATCATGAAGCTTTCTTAATACCAGGAATTTGGCCTTCATATGCATATTTTCTAAAGCATAGACGGCAAATACCGAATTTTTTTAAGACAGCGTGCGGACGGCCGCATTTCATACAACGGGTGTAGTTACGGACGCTAAATTTGTGGTGTTTATTTTGTTTAACTTTTAAAGATTTTTTTGCCATGCGTTATCAACCTCCGTTGTTCTATTTATTAAATGGCATTCCCATTTTTTCCAATAACGCGTAAGCTTCTTCATTAGTTTTTGCGTTAGTGACAATGGTAATGTCCATTCCTCTTAAGCGTTGGACTTTATCGTAATCAATTTCTGGGAAAATGATTTGTTCTTTAATTCCTAAAGTATAGTTTCCAAAACCATCAAAGGAATGGCGTGGAGTTCCGCGGAAATCACGAACACGTGGTAAACCGACATTTACTAATTTATCAAAGAAGTCATACATCTTTTTCCCACGTAAAGTAACTTTTGTTCCGATTGGCATTCCTTCACGTAATTTGAAGACAGCAAGTGATTTTTTAGCTTTCGTAGTCACTGGTTTTTGACCAGTAATAGCCATTAATTCGCTTACTGCTTGATCTAGTTTTTTACTATCAGTAGAAGCATCACCAATCCCCATGTTAATGACGATTTTTGTTAGCTTCGGTACTTGCATAATTGATTTATAACCACGTTCTTCCATTAAGCTTGGCACAACTGTAGTTGTATATGTTTCTTGTAATTTTGATTTCATTGTGTCTTCGCCTCCTATTTGAACTCGTGATTTGTTTTACGACTAATACGGATTTTCTTCCCATCACGGATTTCGTAACCAATTCGTGTGGTTGCTTCTTTACGTTTTGGATCAAGCATTCCGACGTTTGAGATATTCATCTTAGCAGGAATTGGTTTAATTCCTCCGTCAGGTTCCGAATTTGAAGGTTTCACATGTTTCAAGATTTCAATTCCTTGCACTGAGACAAATTTTTTGTCTTTAGAAATTCAAGTAATTGGTCCTTGTTCACCTTTGTGAGCACCAGCGATAACTTTGACTAAGTCACCTTTTTTTAATTTTGTCTTTGCCATTATGCTCACCCTCCTACAATACTTCTGGCGCTAACGAAGCAATTTTCGTAAAGCCAGCCTCTTTAATTTCACGAGGAATCGGTCCAAAAATACGAGTTCCTCTTGGAGTTTTGTCTTCTTTGACTAAAACTCCGGCGTTTTCTGAAAACTTAATATAAGTTCCATCTTCGCGACGTAATTCACGGTTAGTGCGAACAATAACCACTTTTACAACTTGGCCTTTTTTCACTGGTGCCCCTGGAATAGCTGCAAGTACTGAAGCTACGACAATATCACCAATTTGAGCAGATCTACGTTTCGATCCTCCAAGTACACGAATGACACGAACTTCTTTTGCCCCTGAGTTATCAGCGACTTTTAAAACAGATAAATTTTGAATCATGGTGCGCTCCTATAACACAGCTTTTTCTACAACTTTCACTAAACGGAAGTTTTTAGTGGCTGCCAATGGACGGGTTTCCATAATTTCTACTTTGTCCCCGATTTTGGCAATTTCGTGTTCGTCATGTGCTTTATATTTTTTTGAATATTTCATACGTTTGTGGTAGATTGGGTGGTTTTTGTAAGTTTCAACTAAAACGGTAATTGTTTTATCCATCTTGTCTGAGACTACAGTCCCAACAAGAACTCTTCGTTTATTTCTTTCCATTATTTGTTGACTCCTTCATCTTCCCCATTTTTCATCGCTTCTGCAAGCGCTTCTTCATCTAGACCACCGAATTGTTCTTTTTGTAATTCTTCAAGTTTTTCAAGTTGTTTTTTGCGAACTGCTTTACCGGTTTTTTCAGCTTCAGCAACCGCTTTTTGGTAATCACCCTTTAGAGTCTTATTGACATTTTCACCAGCACGGCGTTTTTCTCCTAAGACTAACTCAATACGAGCGATTTCTTTTTTCAATTCGTTAATACGGTGAGTTTTTTCTAAACTTCCAACAGCGGCTTGAAATTTTAAAGCAAAAAGTTCGGCACGGAAGTTCTCACCAGTAACTAGTAATTCATCCACTGGTTTAAGACGTAATTCTTCCATATGTTTCATTGTGGTTTTAGCCATTTAACTCACCTCTTTTCACAAATTTACATTTGATAGGCAATTTATGCATTGCTAAACGCAAAGCTTCACGAGCGATTTCCTCGCTTACCCCTGCGATTTCAAACATAACTGTCCCTTTTTTAACAACTGCCACTCACGATTCAGGGTTCCCTTTTCCAGATCCCATACGTACTTCAGCAGGTTTTTTTGTACGTGATAATTGTGGGAAAATACGAACTCATACTTTTCCATCACGTTTCATGTAACGCGTCATTGCAACACGGGCTGCTTCAATTTGATGGTCATCAATTCATGCCCCATCAAGAGCCATTAACCCATATTCACCAAAATCAACTTTTTTTGCCCCTTTGGTTTTTCCTTCATAACTAACGCGGTGAGGTTTACGATATTTTGTTTTTTTGGGCATTAACATACTATCTTGTTCCTCCCTTTACTTCTTCTTTGCTCCCTTGGCGGTTAATGTTACCATTTCCATTTTCGTGAGCTACTTTTGCATTACGGTTAGAGTTGTAGTTTGAGTTATGGGTGTTAGTGTTAGTGTGAAAGTTGTTTGAACGTTTCTTTTCCAACACTTCCCCATGGTTAATTCAAACTTTAACTCCGATTTGACCATAAGTTGTTTTAGCTTCGTAAAGTGCGTAGTCAATATTGGCGCGAAGAGTTGCCAATGGTACTGAACCTTCTAGATAACCCTCGGTACGAGCCATTTCTACGCCCCCAAGACGACCAGAAACTGAAGTTTTAATTCCTTTAACTCCTGGTGTTTTCAAGGCACGACGAATTGCTAATTTTTGTACTGTTCTAAATGAAGCACGGTTGGTAATTTGTTCTCCAATTCAACGTGCTACCAAAGCAGCATCGCCATCTGGATGTTCAACAGCCACAACTTTGATGTTAATTTGGATTTTACGATCTTTCAAAATCTTGCGAACTGCTAGAGTAATGTCTTCAAGGCGTTTATTATTTTCACCCATTACCATTGCTGGACGAGCAGTTTTAATAACTAAAGTCACATTCTTTGAAGTTCTTTCAATTGTGATTTTTGAAATGGCAGCGTCTTTCAAGAGCTTCATTAAGGTTTCACGAATTTTAATATCTTGATTTAATCAAGTAACGTATTGACCTTTTTCAGCATATCAACGCTCTTCTCAATCACGGTTGATTCCTAAACGTAAAACGTTTGGTGATACTTTTTGTCCCATATTCTGATCCTGCCCTTCCTATTTCATTTCGTCACTAACAACAATTGTGATGTGACTAGTTCTTTTTAAAATTTCAAATGCGCGCCCTTGTGCACGAGGACGGAAACGTTTTAAAGTTGGTCCTTCGTTTACATAAGCGGTTTTGATGTATAAACGGTCAGCTTCCATTCCGTTGTTATTAACAGCGTTAGCGATAGCTGAGTTTAAAAGTTTTAAAACTGGTTCACTAGCCGCTTTATCCAAATTGTTTAGGATTGAAACTGCTTGTGAAACTGGTTTATTACGAATGGTATCTACTACTAAACGAACTTTACGAGGAGAGATACGAATCATGCTTAATTGTGCTTTTGCTTCCATTTGCCTACTCTCCTATCTTTTTCCTTTGTCACTTCCATGGCCACCAAACTTACGAGTTGGTGAGAACTCACCAAGTTTGTGACCAATCATATCTTCAGTGACATAAACTGGAATAAATTCTTTCCCGTTATAAACCGCGAAAGTATGACCCACAAATTGAGGGAAAATTGTCGAACGACGTGATCAAGTTTTAATCACTTCTTTTTTATCACCCATTGTTTCTACCTTTTTCAAAAGATAGTCATCAACAAAGGGACCTTTTTTTAATGATCTAGACATTGCTTCTCCCTCCTATTTATTACGTTTTCTAACGATTAATTTTTGTGAAGCTTTTTTCTTGTTACGAGTTGGAACCCCTAAAGCTGGTTTTCCTCAAGGGGTAACAGGTTTGCTACGACCAATTGGGGCACGACCTTCTCCCCCTCCATGAGGGTGATCGTTAGGGTTCATAACTGAACCTCTGACAGTTGGACGAATTCCTTTTCAACGGTTACGACCAGCTTTTCCTCAGTTAACTAAGCTATGTTCAGCATTACCAACTTCACCAATTGTGGCATAGTTAGTTGCTAAAACCTTTCTTACTTCTCCTGAGCTTAGACGAATAGTGACATATTTACCATCTTCGTCTTTTCCTAATAATTGAACGAAGGCTCCAGCACTGCGGGCCATTTGTCCACCTTTACCAGGTTTTAATTCCACGTTGTGAATTAAAGTTCCTTCCGGAATATTTTTTAGTGGTGCGGCGTTCCCAACTTTAATGTCGGCGTTTTCCCCAGCAATAACTGTTGTTCCCACAGTCATCCCTTTGGCAAAAAGAATGTAGCGTTTTTCTCCATCAGCATAGTTAACTAACGAAATAAAAGCATTTCTATTTGGGTCATATTCAATGGAAGAAATTGTTCCAGGAATATCATGTTTGTTACGTTTGAAGTCCACAACACGGTATTTACGTTTATGTCCTCCCCCTTGATGGCGAGTAGTAATGCGACCTTGGTTATTACGACCACCATTTTTGTTTAATGACTCCAATAATGATTTTTCAGGGCGGTCATTAGTTAACACACTCTGGTAATCAATTGTTGTCATATTACGGCGCCCATTTGTGGTTGCCTTATATTTTTTAATTGCCATATTAAATCCCTTCTATAGCTTTTAATAAGTCTGATTTACAATAGGTATCTTGGGAAAGATTTTTCTATAAATCATTTAGGACATCTAATTGTTGTCCTTCTTTTAATGTAATAAATGCTTTTTTGTAGTTATTAGTTTTTCCTGCGGAAAAGTTTTGACCACGGCCACGACGTCCGGCAACTTTGATTTTTCCATCATAGTTAGCAGTACGAACTGAAGCGACTTTTACTTCGAAAATTTCTTCAAAAGTTTTTTTAATTTGAGTTTTGTTAGCTTTTTTAGCAACCAAGAAGGTGTAAACGCCGTTTTGGTGTCCTAAAAAGCTTTTTTCAGTTAAGACTGGTTTTTGAATTACTTCAGTTAAATGCATTAGGCGTAAACCTCCTCAATAGCTTGAACAGCTTCTTCAGTGATTAACAATTTATTAGCATTTAAAAGGTCAAATACATTCAATTGATGGGTATTTAAAGTTTTAACTTTTGATAAATTGTTTGCTGATTTGATAACTAAATCTTCTTTTTCTTTAGTAATAATTAAAGTTTTGTCATCATTTAAATCTAAATTTTTCATTACTTCAACCATATCTTTTGTTGATGGAGTAGTAAATTCAAATTTTTCTAAAATTGTTAAGTCGTTTCCTTTAGCTTTTAACGATAATACTGATTTAAAGGCTAAGGCACGAACTTTTTTGTTGACCGATTTTTTGTAATTAATGTCTGGTGTAGGACCAAAGACAACTCCTCCACCTCTTCATTGAGGAGCACGGATTGAACCTTGACGTGCACGTCCAGTTCCCTTTTGGCGTCATGGTTTACGACCCCCTCCAGAAACTTCGGCGCGTGTTTTTACTTTACGGGTTCCTTGTCTCAAAGCAGCTTGTTGGGCGACAACCGTATCGTAGATTGATTGTTCGTGAGGTTCAATTGCTCAGACTTGGTCGTTTAAAACTAAATCTTTAACTTTTGTTCCTTTAACATCTAATACTTGAACTTTCATGACGCCTCCTATGCTTTTTCTTCAACTTCTGGTTTAGAAGTTCTATTTACTAATTTTGCTGCTTGATTATTAGTACGACCCTTAGCGTTTTCTTTAATTACGATAAATTGGTTTTTTGGTCCTGGGATTGATCCTTTGATTAACATTAGGTTTTGTTGGTTATCAACTAACACTACTTCCAAGTTTTGGATAGTTCGTTGGGCATGCCCCATGTGACCTGGCATTTTCTTTGATTTGAAAATACGGTTAATGATGGCTCCCATCGAACCAACTCCACGGTGGTATCCTGATCCATGACCCATTGGTCCACGAGCGTAGTTATGACGCACGATTGATCCTTGGAAACCTTTTCCTTTTGAAGTTCCGGTTACATCGACGAATTGACCTGCACTAAAGATATCCTCTGGTAAGATTTCGCTGCCTTGAGCAAATCCTTCCATGTTACGAATTTCTTTTACGAAGCGCTTAGGTGCAGAATTGGCCTTTTTGAAGTGGCCAGCTTCAGGTTTATTTACTAAGTTTTCTCTCTTGTCTTGAGCACCAAGTTGTAAAGCTTGATAACCGTCTGTTTCAAGAGTTTTAACTTGTAAAACGGTGTTAGGAAGTACTTCAATTGCGGTTACTGGAATTAATTTTCCATTTTCACCGAAAACTTGAGTCATCCCTAATTTACGTCCTAAGATTCCTTTCATTTTATCCTCCTAATTTAATAGTGTGTTTCATGTACATTTTGGTCAACTTTAAATCGATAATTATAATTTAATTTCGATTTCAACACCTGATGGCAATTTAACACGTTTTAGGGTGTCAATTGTAGTTGGTGTTGGGTTTAAAATTTCAAGTAATCTTTTGTGTGTTCGCATTTCGAATTGTTCACGAGAATCTTTGTACTTGTGAACAGCACGTAAAATGGTAATAACTTGTTTATCAGTTGGTAAAGGAATTGGTCCAACAACTTTGGCTCCAGTTCCTTCAGCAGCTTCAATAATTTTGCGAATACTTTGGTCTACGATTGCATGATCGTAACCTTTTAACTTAATTCTCATTTTTTGATCTGCCATGGTTCTCCTTTATTATTTTTCACGACAACTCTTTCCAGCGTATCGTAATTTTCGCACACAAAACATACATGCAAGTAAGAATATAACATTTTTAGACACAAAAATAAAGGGTTTTTTGTAGATAATTTTTGTAAACGTGAGGCAAATAATAAATTAAAAACCCGCTTTTTTAGCGGGTTTTTAATTTATTATTCATTTTTCCAAGGATGAAGACTAAAGGGAAATAAATCTTTGTTTTAAAGAACAAGAATTTACTTATTAAACAATTTTAGGCAATTAAATGATTCACAAAATTGTGGAGTTCTTTTTCAAACCTGGCTGGCCTAATTTTTAAGATTTAAATTTAAACAATAGCAAAAGTTTGCCACAAGTTCATTCCACCTGTTAAATCTCTAAAATGGTTTCTACCAATATTTGGTTTCGCATGGTTTTGATGAGAATTTTTTAGTTATTTATAGTTGTCCGTCCATAAAACCCCAAGTTTTAAGTTATTAAGCCTTATAAACTAATTAACGTAAACTAACTAACAACAATTTCTAATTATTAAGATCTTTTTATTAAGGTGATTACTTTTCCCGTCTCTAGTTCGATTCTTCCTGCAAGGCGTTGGCTTTTTGTAGACACCGTTGCTGATCCATAAAATTTAATTACCAAATCCAACTCGCTGGAAGCGGTTATCTCAATTGAGATACGGTAACGGACAAGGGTAACAATAACTTCTTGAACCGTTTCATCAGTTCATTTTCCAAGTTCTATAAAATCACTTCGTCAACCATCACCATCAACTTCATCAGGAATTTGGTCCATTGAAATGTCTAACCCATCCGTTTGAGCCACATCGCCATTAATCTTCGAGAGTTTTAAAGAAAGGTTTGGTAACGACAATTTTTCAAAAGTTGATTTGAATCTCGGAATATCGCGGAGCGAAGTTTGAAAAGTTAGGTTTTCTTCACTTGTGCCCAAAAGATAATCTAGGCCATCATCCAGGTTGGTTTTAGTCACTTGAAAACCTTCATGATCAATCGTTACCACTTTTGTAGGTTCTTTAAATGTTGGCTCGTCAAGACCTATTACGTAAGACTTATTTTGACCATAAAAATTAAGATCCCTTGCTAAACTCGTTTCTTCTTCACCAGTAATTGGGTTTAAATAGTAAAAAACCGAGTGCCAAGGATTAGTTTCATTTTCTCTAATACCAATTAATAAGGCTGCTGATGATCTTTTTTCTCCTTGATTCCCCAAAATCATTGGGTCACCCGATTGTAAAGAGTGGCTTAAATATTGGATGAATTCATGTGCCTCTTTTAAGCTTGTTCCGAAATGGACTCCCAAATCTGTATAAATATAATTTTCCGAAACTTGATTCTTTAATCAAGATTCAATTTTAACACTTGGTAATAGTTCGTTGTCAACACTACTAATTCCCATAACATCTTTTAGTTCATTGTAGATAGCCTCTTGATTTTCGAAATTCGTATTGTTTTTTGCACCCAAGAGACATTGGAGACACGAAACAAATTTGTAATTGTCCTGTTCTGCTTTGGTAATTTTTAAGTCAAGTTTAATTAGGTCTTGAGTTCCTGTGTCAAAATTTTGGGTAGTTAAGGTAGTGGCGATAGCCATTGGTGAGGCGCCAACCAAAGCTGGAAAACAACTAAGCATTAGTAATTTCATAATTTTAAACTTCCTTTCATAGAAATCTCGAGTTTTAAAGTAATGGATTCATTAATTTCACTCCTTGAAATCTAATAAATTCAAGATGGATAGTTTTAATAAGAGAGATTATCAAAAATTTTTAAGTCTCTAGGAACATAAAAAACAAAAATAATTATAGTGAAGTGGCGACTAGGTGGTAATTCCTAGCCACAATTTAAAAGGTTTAACCGAAATGTCTTCAGTTGTAGCTATAGTTTTCTTTACATATTTAACATGGATTCACGCCGTAACGAGCGTCTTAATTATTAATAAACCTCGTGAGTGAAGAATTAATAATTTTTCATAAGCTTAACCCCCATTTTCCAAAGAATACTATATAGAAGGCTGAGGGGTCTAACCTCTATCCTTCTATAACTTCAATTATGTTCTCAAGTAAGAAAAATAGGGGGAAAAATTTTACTAAAGGTACCTTGATTAACACTTTTTTAGTGGGAGAATTGAAACGAAGAGTAAGACACTTGTTAAAAGAAAGCTTTGAGGGAAAGCAAAAACTTCATCTTCGTATAAAAAGTAATTAACGCAGTTTAACTAACCTTAGAAATTTTTAAGAAAAAGAAAAAAGGAGTCTAAAATGACCAAACTATTGTTATTACTCACCGCGTCCTTAGGACCGGCACAAATTGTTCCCCTTTTAGTCACAAATAACCAACACCAAAATCAAATTGCCGACGACACACCATTCCAAGATTCTCAACTAAATGTTTATACTACCAAGATGGAATCAGGTATCGTCAATAGCATAGCAGCTTCACTTAATAATTTATTTAGGCATAAAAATAGTTTCTCAAATTCCCAAATGGAAATTCAACAAAAACTTCAAGAAATAACTGGCAATTCAAAAGAAATTAATCTTTCTGGTTATGAAAAACAAGTTGAAGAATGAATTAATGACTTAGGGGATTATACGCGTTATTTTACTTTTGGAGTGGAAAAAGTGAGTGTTGACTTACTAACGGATGAAAATTTGGCAAAAACCCTACTTTATTCAATCGGTTGAAAAAGACAACCAATCATCCTGCAATCAAAATCAACCTCTTTTCTAGTTATGGGATATATGCATAATACTCTTTTTGTTACTAATCACGACAACTACGATAGAGTTTATCTTGACTCTGATCAAGTTATAAAGGAATTATTAAGTGACGAAGGCAACGAAATATTTATTATTGCTGATAAAAATGCCTTAAGGACATTAAAAGGACAACCAAGAGTAGCGGATGAAATTGCTCTTATTAAACAAGAAACATCTTATTATCACTTTACGGCCGCTCTTCTTAGTCTTCTAAAGGGTTACCATAAAACCGGAAACCAAACTGAGGTGTATAAATGATTAAGGCAAATTACCAACACTCCAGACGATGTTGAAGGAATTGTTATTAGGGATCAAGAAATTTCCGATATTATCAATAGTCAAACTTCAGCAAATTTCGGAACTTTTAATTTAGGTGAAGGTTTTGGAATTATGAGAGATGAAATAGTTGCTTTTAATAAAAGCATCGAAGAATCACTTAATAAAGGCAACCCCTTGATTTTGACCAATCAAGCGCATTCGTTTGTGATTTCGGAAATCACGATTAATCAAGAGGACCCTTGAAAGACTATGATTACTGGAATGAATCCAGAAAAAGGAGAAATGGTCACAGTATCATGCCAAAGGCTTACATGGTTTAATCGTGAAAATAGTTATTTAATTGGCGAAAAAGAAGCCATTAGCCAAAATATTAATATTAAAAATACGGAAGTCGCCATTGAACAAAAAGTAGTTGAAATGAGTAACCTAGAAGGTGGTTTAGATACGATTGCCTTTGAAAGTCAAATTAATCTAACTACTTTAACTTCAATCCCCGATGTTCCAAAAATTAAACAAAAAATCGTTTCCTTTGAATTACCTGATTTTAGTGCCCAAATTTTCAAAATTAATGGTAGCACCGAAGAAAAAAGAGGCTTAACTATTGAAACAACAAACTTCCCCGATGCCGATGTTGAACATTGAAAAAGTGAAACTAAGCAAGTTTTTGACTTTGAAGATCGAACTAGTAAAGAAAAAATTAGGACCTGAGTAAAATATAGAGTGATAATCAACCAAGATTGATTAGGTGATTTAACCTTGACAATCCAAGTTTTAGTCGGGGCTGAAGTAACAATTAATGGGGTTCACCATGATAACGAACAACGTTTGTTAGGTAAAGTCACCCTTGATAGTGGCAAAATAGTTAAATTGAATCGGCAATAAAAATAAAAATTCTCTCATAAAGAGAATTTTTATTTTTGGGTCGTTTAAAAACATGACTCTTCAAATTAGTCATTAACTGAACTTATTTTGATTTATACCAAATTCAATTAGTCTTTATCAACGAAAGAAGTGCTGTCTTATTTCAGAGGCTATTTTTCTTAATTAAATGAGTTTATTTTTTTAAATATCGTAGTGAAACTTTAGAGACGTAATAATTTCCTTGACTAACAATTTTTTGGTGAGAGAATTTAGGCGAGAGGGAACAAACACTTAAAAGTTAAGGTTGCAAAGTTAGACCCAGGATAGTGCAAAGGAGCAAAAAGTAATAAACTTTAGACTTAAGAATGAGAACTTAGGAATTAAGCGATATTTATAAATTTTGATAATTTCATAAAAAGGAGTCTAAAATGACAAAACTATTATTATTGTTATCAACCACCTTGGCTCCACTGCAAGGGACACCATTATTAATAGATATTATTCAAACACAAAAAAATGATTTAAATTGAGAAGCTATGGAAAATGGCAATGTTGGTCTTGTCAAGCAAGATCTACCTTATTACCATCTTCCAGCCACTGTTAAAAGTATCTTAACCGCTTTTGATGTTAACCTTACACAAAACGAAATCTATAAATCTTTAAGACAAATTACTGGCACACCCGATGATATTGAAGGCGTGATAATAAAAGACCAAGAAATATCAACTTATATTAACGAATTCGTTTCAAAGGATTTTGGTACTTTTAATCTTGGCGAAGGTTTCGGAATTATGAGAGACGAAATCATTGCTTTTAATAAAAGTATTGAAGAGTCAATCACAAAGGGATATCCACTAATTTTAACGAACCAATCCCATTCATTTGTGATTTCTGGCATTGCAATTAATGAAAAAAACCCATGGTTAACTATTGTGACCGGGATGAATCCAGAAAAAGGAAAAATGGTGGACGTGACTTGCCAAAGGCTAACATGGTTTAATCGTGAAAATACCTATTTAATAGGTGAACAAGAAGCAATTAAAAATAACGTGTCAGTTAAAAGTTCAGAAGTAGTTTTAGAACCAAAAGTGGTCGAAATGAATAATCTTGAAGATGGTTTGAATGTTAAAGCTTTTGAAATTGAAATTAATTTAACCGAAATAACTTCCTTACAAAATATTTCAAAAATAAAGCAAGGTCTTAGTGCCTTTGAGTTACCAAATTTTCATACTCAAATTGCTAAAATCGATGGTAATTATGAAGAAAAAACCGGTTTGGTCTTAAACACCGCGGAGCTACCAGATATAGATGTGCAACATTGGCAAGGTGAAGTCAAATCAATCTTGGAATTTGAAGATAAAACAGCAAAAGAAAAAATTAAAACTTGAGCAAAATCTCGAATGATAATTGATCAGGATTTTTTAGGCGATTTAAATTTAACTATTCAAATTTTTGCTGGAGCAGATGCTGGTAAAAATAACGAAATGAATACTGGATCACAACGCTTAACTGGCAAAGTAAATTTTAATAGTGGTGAAATATTTAAGTTGAATCGTTATTAGAACAAGTTTTCATGATTGTCATTATTCTTGGAAGAAAGTAAATTTCTTCTTAATTTTTCATTTTTTAAACTACCTATTTCTTTATTTGAAAATGAAAAAGAAAAACCGCAGAAAAACTAAAACTATTTGATGATGATTTACTAAAAACAGCCGAGAAGCTGGATACTTTAAAAATTAGAGAGGCCAAATTAGTCAGAGATAAGTCAAAAAATAACAATTTTTATTGAAGGAGTTTACAATGACTAAATTATTGTTATTACTATCAACAACCTTGGTGCCTATTCAAGTGAGTCCCTTATTAG
This sequence comes from Entomoplasma freundtii, assembly GCF_002804205.1. GTDB lineage: Bacteria > Bacillota_I > Bacilli_A > Mycoplasmatales > Mycoplasmataceae > Williamsoniiplasma > Williamsoniiplasma freundtii. Next base: position 163,757 of record NZ_CP024962.1, on the reverse strand, counting down.
TAACTAATTTCCAAAATAAAAATGTAACGACTAACGCCTTTAAAGAAAACAATGCTTCCAAGCCACAAACTTTGGAAAAGCTAGAAATGACTGTAAGTGCACGATTTTATAGCGATGGCCAATTAGCTGCTTCACTTTATGATCTATTTATTCATAACGACATTAGCAATCTTGAGCAAAAGGAAATTCACCAAAAACTGCAAAGTCTTACTAGAGTTAACGTTGGCGTGGATCTCTTGGATCATGAAAAAGAAGTTGAAGAGTGAATTAATGAGCAAACCAATAAAGACGATTATTTTAAAATCAGGAACTTTGAAGGAAAATATTTAGATGATTTCACTTATCGAGAAGTTTTTATAAAAGCTCTTAGCAACTCCATAAACGAGCAAAAACAGCCAATCATTTTACAATCAAAAGGTGATTGTTTCCTAATTTTGGGTTATGATTCAGAAACACAAGAGTTTTTTGTTGGCGATTCCGATAAAAATGGGAGTAAGGAATGAATGGAAGGAGTCGAGTTGCTCGAAAGGTTGAAATTCGAATCCGAAGTGGCACCAATCTTTATTATTGCGGCAAAAGATACTTTAAAAATCTTAGGTTCTGAACCAAGAGAAGTTGGTAAAGTTGGATTGGTAAAACAAGAACTATCTTATTATCATTTGCCAGCCGCAATGAAAAGCCTATTGGCAGCCCATGGTTTAGACTATTCTCAGAATGATTTATATAAAGAATTAAGAAAAATTACCGGTACACCCGGTAACACCGAAGGCATAATAATTAAGGACCAAGAAGTTTCTGATTACATTAATAAATTAACTTCAGCTGACTTTGGAACTTTCAATCTTGGCCAAGGTTTCGGAATTATGAAAGATGAAACAGTGGCCTTTAATAAAAGTATTCAAGACTCACTTAAAAAAAATCATCCGTTGATTTTAACAAATCAAACGAATTCCTTTGTAATTTCTGAAATTGAAATTAACGAAAAAAATCCTTGGTTATCAACGATTACCGGAATGAATCCAGAAAAAGGAAAAATGGTAGAAGTAACTTGTCAAAGACTCACATGGTTTAATCGTGAAAATACCTATTTAATAGGAGAAAAAAGCGCAATTGAAAATAATGTCTCTGTTAAAAGTTCAGAAGTAGCAATTGACCAAAAGATTGTCGAGATGAATAATCTCGAAGATGGGCTAGATGTGAAAGCCTTTGAAATAGAAATCAACCTAACAGAATTAACATCGGTTCAAAATATATCAAGAATAAAGCAAAACCTAGTTTCCTTTGAATTACCAGAATTTAGTACCCAAATTTTCAAAATTGATGGCAATTTAGAAACAAAAACAGGACTAGTCTTATCAACTAATGAGTTACCAGATTCAGATGTTCAACATTGAAAGGGAGAAATCAAATCAGTTTTGGAATTTGAAGATGAAACGACCAATGAAAAAATTAAAACGTGGGTAAAGTCGCGAATAATAATTGATCAAGATTTTTTAGGAGATTTAAATTTAACTATTCAAATTTTAGTCGGAGCAGAATCAAAACAAAATAAAACTCAAGAAGATAGCCAACGCTTAACTGGCAAAGTAAATCTTAATAGTGGCAAAATATTTAAAGTAAATCGCAATTAGAATTAAAAAATTCTCCTCGCAAGGAGAATTTTTTAATTTAAAGCTGAAAAAGTATTGAATTGCTTTATTTGTCAGTCATTAATAAAACAAATAGTTTTTATTTTCTAACATCTTTACGAAATATTCAAATTTCTTTGAAGAATCAATGTCTCACCACTACTAATTTTGACACGGCCCTTTAATTCGTTAGGACTAACCTCATTAGTTTTGTAACTATTTTTCGTTACTTTGACACCTCCATAGAAACCTAAATAAAGAGTAAGGTCATTATTTTGTTCCCGTTCTATTAAAATCCATAAACTAACCCAAGTGGCAATTGTTTCACAACCAATGACTTCACTAAAAATATGAATGACTTCATTTTTACTATTTCAATGGTCAATGTTGGTTTTAGGAAATACATCAGTATAGAAACCTAAAGGCTTTTTGATATCGGGATCATCATTTACCTTTTTAATTTCTGAACTGAAACCAGGAAGATTAATCAAACTAAAGGCAGTAGTGAAATAAGAAAAATCAGAAATTCCAGTATGTTTTGTGAGATTTAAGCGTATTTCGCCTGCATAAACTGAAGTATTGTTAGCGGAAATATCTTTTAGTTCTTTGGTAAATGGATCAACAGTTATTCTCACTTGTTGTTTTAAACCAAGCAGGTTGCCATGACCATAAATTTTTATACCGTATTTAAAACTTTGGTGGATATCTTTAGCCATTATGTTATAAGTCAAACCGTCGGCAGGATCCATAAATATGTATTTATCGTACCAAATGTTATCGACACTTTCTTCGTAACCACAAATAACTACGGCATGACCAAGACCAAGGGTTGGATGAATACCCATTAAGAGAGGGGTGTTAAGCGATAAAGAATTCCAAACATAGCTGGAAAAAGCAGCAATATCATCGATTGAAATGCCGAAAGTCACCCTATAGGCATCAAAATTGTAGCGCGCTTTTTTATTAGTGGCCTTATCGATAAAGTTATTCATGTATTCACCAAGTTCTTTATTGGCACTAACACCATTTTCTGATGGCGGTGTATTGGTAACTTGACGAGCTTCTTGAAAAATTTCTGATTGACTTTTATTTTCGGTTCAACCCCAGAATCTAAAAATACTTACCAACGAGGCGGCGACACAATAATCCGAGCCAAGTTGGGTGACAGATGGCACCGATAAAAACACTTTATTTTCTTGGACACTTGGTCCTTGCGCAGAAATACTTGGATTAGTGAGGGAAGTACTAAAAACAGTGTTTATATTTAAACTTCCTAAAAATATAGTTGATAGGGCAAGTAATATTTTTTTCATACCTTACTCCTTTATTTAAGAACCAATGAATTCTAATTAAAATAATGAATTATGCTTTTTATGACTGCTAGTCGCAATTTTAATATATATCAAAAATAACGCATCGAAAAAGTAGAATTAAAGTCATTATTAGTTGATAGAACGAATTATCGCGAAACAAGAATTAAATTTTAAGTCACTTTTAATGAATTTACTTAAGAATTTTGCGGTTGTAAATTTCGTATAATGTTTAATTTAGGACCACTCGTGATTTTTATTCGTCCGGTTAATTCATAATTTGAAGAGTTTAATTTAGAGTTAGCTTCTCGTGTGACTTTAGCAGCACCGTAGAATCGTAAATAAAGGATTAAGTTGTTATTTTGAGCCCGTTCAATTAAAGTTTCCACTCCAACTCAAGTTTTAATAGTCTCACACCCAATAGCTTCGCTAAAAGTGTGGAAAATTGTAAGTGCACTTCGTCATTGGTCGATATTTGTTGAGGGAAATGAATCCAAAAACATCCCAAAACCTGTCAAGACCACCGGATCATCATTCACCTTTTTAATTTCTGCCTGAAGCGAGGGAAGCGAGAGACCCATAAAAGCGGTTGTGAAATAAGAAAAATCAGAAATTCCGGTGTGCTTTGTGAGATTTAAGTGGACTTCGCCTGCAAAAACAGGCACTTCGTTTCCGGGCAAGTCTCGTAATTCATTAGTAAACTGTTCAAGGTCAATTTCTAGACCTCTCTTCGCTGGCAGAATGTTGCCACGACCAATAATTGTAAAACCATATTTAAAAGATCGATGAAGATCTTGGGCCAAAATATTGTAGATTTTTCCATCTGCAGGATCCATTAGGAAGTATTCGTCATATCAATGGTTATCAATACTTTCTTGGTAGCCGCAAAGAATAAGCGAGTGCCCCAAACCACGTTCTGGATGCATTCCTAAAATTAACGGCACGTTGTTTGAGAGAGAATCCCAAACGTAAGTCGAAAAAACCGTAATATCATCTAAAGAAATGCCAAAAGTGATTCCGAGTCCATTAAAAGCATAATTAGCATTTTGGCCAGTTGCCTCGTGGATAAAATTATTTACATAAGTGGCCAACTGGATATTAACCCTTACTCCTTCTTCAGTTGAGGGTGTTTCGGTCACATTTCGAGCTTCTTGAAAAATTTGACCTTGGGTTTTATTTTCTTCCCAACCTCAAAATTTAAAAATACTTACTAATGAAGCGGCGACACAATAATCCTCACCAATCTGTTCTATTCTTGGTACATCTAAAAAGGCTTGCCTGTTTTCATGTGGATCAAAGTTTTGCAACGCCAATGATGTCTTTGTTTGTGAGGGTATGTTAGGAACAAGGGGAGTAAGAGTAGAACTACTAAAAAATAATGCTGTTAAGGTAATTAATAATTTTTGCATAATATTCTCCTTTAGCTAAAACGCAAAATTACAATTTCAAAGACCTCATATTGGTTCACATTAAAACACTTTGTTATACTTTTTGCTTTTTAAAATAATAACGACAAAGCCAAAATATTAGGATAGTTCTAGAATGCCTTTTTCTCCATTTTGAAGAGCCTAACTTGTCAAAAATGAAGCTCTTCTTATGTCCAGATTAGTTTACTAAGAATATAATAGTGAGCATTGTTCCCGAAACTTTTAGGTAGTCTAACTTTCAGAATCTAATAAATAGTAAATGATTGAGAAGGGGGATTTTTATTATTTTCTAGCAAGTGACTTTGTGTGGTTGAAGATTTCTTCTAAGTATTATTGTGGGACCACTACTAATTTTCTGTCTTCCTGTCAATTCGTAATTGACAGCAGTGGGGGTGAAATTTGAATCCCTAGTTACTTGTCAGCCGCCGTAGAATCGTAAGTAAAGCATTAATTCATTGTTTTGAATTCGACTTATTAGTAGTTGGATACTTGTCCAAGTTTTAATTGTTTCGCAACCAATCGTCTCGCCAAAGGAATGAAAAATCGTATTCTGACTTCCCCATTGATCTATATCGGTATTTGGGAAAATGGCAGTGTTAAGACCAAAGGAACTCATTAAGTCAGGGTCATCATTCACTTTTTTAATTTCTGATTTAAAGTCTGGCAAGGAAAGGATGTCAAAGGCAACATTAAAATAAGAAAAGTTAGAAATTCCGGTATGCTTTGTTATATTCAACTGAACCTCACCGGCAAAAGCAGGTATGTTATTGCCTGGCAAATCGCGCAATTCTTTGTCAAAAGGAGTGATCTCTATTTGCAAAGCATCTTTTATTGATGGCATTTTGTCATGTCCGATAAGCGTAAAACCATGCTTAAATGACTGGTGGAGATCTTGGGCCATGATTCAATAAATTTGACCATCAGCAGGGTCCATCATGCCATACTCATCATACCAATGATTGTCAAGACTTTCTTCATAGCCGCAAAGGACGAGGGCATGGCCCAAGCCAGGACTAGGAAACATTCCTACTATAAGTGGTATGTTAATTGATAAAGAATTTCAAACATAGGTCGAAAAAATCTCGATATCGTCTAGAGAGATACCAAAAGTAATATCAATACCGGAGAAACCATAAGTCGCTTCTTGGTTTGTGGTTTGGTGGATGAAATCATTCATATAAATAGCAGTATTGTTGTTAACTCTTATTCCTGATTCAGATGCTGGGGTTTGAGAAACAAGCCGGGCTTCATGAAAAATTTCCTCCTGACTTTTATTTTCGATTCAACCCCAAAATTTAAAAATACTTACTAATGAAGCTGCCACACAATAATCTGCTCCATTTTGAAGTACTGATGGGACGTCTAAAAAAACTTCCTTTTTTTCTTCTTGAGGTTGAGCGGTTTGGGCTAAAATTTTTGTTTGACTAGCGGTGGGCGGAATAATAGAGGCGATGGTAGAATTACTAAAAAATATTGTGGTTAAAGTAATGAGTAATTTCTGCATGCTTGGCTCCTTTATTCTTATAAATATAAAAATTTCAATGAAAAATTAAACTTTCCTTGTTGCTATCATCGGGGTTCACTAGTTTGGTCTATTACTAAAAGAGATAAGGGTGAGACTTATTATATCTATCGCGTTTGGCACGAATAGACTTATGCTTCTAGGTTTCGCCTGAGTATTAAATTTGGACCGCTAATAATTTTTATTCTTCCCGTTAATTCGTAAGGACTTTCAATTTCTTGTAATGTATTATTTTTCGTTACCTTGGCACCTCCATAGAAACGGAAAGAAAGGGTTAAATCATTATTTAATGAACGGTTTATTAAAATTGTTACGCTGATTCAAGTTCTAATTGTTTCACAGCCAATCACTTCACTATAGGCATGTACCAATTTGTTTTCGCTTTTTCAATAATCAACATTTGTATTGGGGAGTAAACTTGTACTAATGCCAAAACATTCTCTTATATCTGGATCATCATTTACCTTTTTAATTTCTGACCTAAAACTGGGGAAGTCAATGCTACTGAAAGCTGTTGAAAAATATGAAAGGTCTGAAATGGCGACGTTTTGGGTTAGGTTAACCGTCACTTCATCAATAAAAATGGGCTTATTGTCTCCTGCAATGCTTTTTAGTTCATCATTAAAGGCCGAAATATCTATAGAAACACCATTATTGATGCCAATCATATTGCCATGTCCAAGAAGCTTAAAGCCATATTTAAAAATTTTGTGTAAGTCTTGAGCAATTACTTCATAAAACTTGCCATCAGTTGGGTCCATAAAGAGGTATTTATCAAACCAATGGTTATCTAAATCTTCTTCATAACCACAAAGAACAACAGCATGACCAAGACCACGATTGGGATGTATACCCATTATAATTGGTGTATTAAGTGACAAGGAATTCCAAACATATGTGGAAAAAATGGCAATGTCATCAAGTGATACTCCGAAAGATATATCAACTCCGTTAAATTTGTAATCCGCTTCTTTGCCAGTTGTCTTCTGAATGAAATCATTGATATAGTTAGCCAAGTCTTTATTAGCTCGAATCCCAGTTTCTCAAGTTGGAGTTTTTGTAATTGCCCGAGCTTCTTGGTAAATTTGGGATTGGGTTTTATCTTTTTCTCAACCTCAAAAACTAAAAAGACTAATAAGCGAAGCAGCGACACAATAATCCGCACCGATTTGTACTATTTGTGGCACTTTCAAAAATAACTTATCTTTTTGGAGTGAATGAGGAGAATTGAAAAGCTGGTTTTGGTGGTTTTGTATGATTGGAAGGGACGTAATTATTGGATTAGTAAGAAATATTGTTAATAAATAACTTAGTAATTTTTTCATATTTATAAACTCCTTCGTTTCGCAAAATAAAATCGCAATTTAAAAAATAAATTTCCGAATAGTAATTAAAACCACTCTAGCTTTCATTATGCTAATCAACTAGACAAAATAAGCCTCAGTAATTATTTTGGTTTGGCCCACTTTGACTTTTAGATAAGCAAAAAGACAACCCTCTCCTAAGGTTGTCTTTTTGCTTTAATTTCCTTAGGAACTTAATTAGTTAACAATTATTAACTAATATCGTTATTTTCAATAACAAATCTGGATAAGTTTATTTTGAGAGAAATTGATAATTATATAATTGTTTTCGTTTAAGGACAAACGTGGAGCTACTATTAATTTTTATTCTTCCCGTTAATTCGTAAGGAAGGTCGGAATCTTTAAAGTTTTTATCTTTTGTAACTTTTGCTCCTCCATAGAACACTAACCAAATTACTAAGTCATTATTTTGTTCACGTTGCAAGGCAATCTTTAACCTAAGTCAAGTTTTAATAGTTTCACAACCAATGACTTCACTAAATGAATGGATAACTGTATTCTTGCCTATTCATTCATCAACATTTTTTTTCGGTAAAACATTTGAGGAAAGAGCCAAACCCTCCTTTATATCAGGGTCATCATTAACTTTTTTAATTTCTGATTTAAAGTTCGGAAGACCAAAAATAGAGAAAGCAGTGTAGAAATAAGAAAAATCTGAAATGCCTGTGTATTTTGTTAAGTTAATGCCGATTTTGGCCACGAAAACTGGTTGGTTGTTACCGGGAATATCTCTTATTTCCTTGGTAAAGGAATCAATATTTATTTCTACTTGGTCACTTATTGTTAACATATCACCATACCCGAGGATACCCATCCCATATTTAAAGTCCCGATGGATGTCTCGAGCTATTATGTCAAAAAACTTACCATCGAAGGGGTCCATAAAAGTATATTGATCATACCAATGGTTGTCTAGGTTTTCTTCATAACCACAAAGGACAACAGCATGACCAAGCTCCTGAATTGGATGAATCCCCATTAATAGTGGCACGTTAAGTGATAACGAACTTCAAACATATGTTGAGAAAATAGCAATGTCCTCTAACGAAATTCCAAAAGTTGCGTCAACTGCATTGTAATAGTATCTTGTCTCTTTGCCAGTTGTTTTTTGGATAAAGTCATTCATATAAATAGCTAATAAGTTATTGAAAGGTACTCCCGGAATCTCGACAGGTGATTCTGTAGCAGCACGGACTTCTTGATAAATTTGTGATTGAGTTTTGTCCTTTTCTCAGCCCCAATAACTAAAAATACTCACTAAGGAGGCTGGGGCACAATAATCTGAGCCAATCTGAGTTATTGAAGGAACATCTAGGAAGAGACTCTCCTCCTGAGTCTCTAGAGTCGAAATTATTGGTTGATTAATCGGAGAGGAAACAACCGAAGCGAACACCGAATTATTAAGTAGGAGTGACGTTAGGGCAAGCAATATTTTTTTCATAATACGCTCCTTTAGCTAAAATAAAACTAATAATAGGAGAATAATTGCTTTTAATTTTATAAATATGGCAAAAATAAGGGTGAAGTGACAACCTAAGCAAGATTGTCGGCCCAAAAAACAGCCTTCGATAAGATTATATTTTAATTTGTTAAAATCTCTTAATAAATAAATATTTAAAAATTTCAGGAGTTTTGAGCTTTTGTTTTAAGAATAAATTAGCGACACAAAAATTTCTTAAATTAGGCAATTAAGATAATATTAAAAGATTTTAGAACTTGATAAATAATTATTATAATAAAGACGAGGTTGACTGTTATTATCTTATTCTTATAGACTGGAAGTTATCGTTATGATAAAAGTTTTAGCAGTTTTGAGTCTTACGAGTTTTTTAAACTCACCAGTGAGTTCATTAGTTTGTATAAATAAAGTCCATGAAGTTAATAGAGAAGAAAATATAAAATTATTTGAAGAGGAAACGGTTCTAGATCTGCCCCTTTTAAGAGAAGAAACCAATTATTATAGTACTGCTACTTCAATAGCAGCAATTTTGGAATATATCACAAAAGCAAAGCCTTCCCAAACCGCAGTTTATAAAGAACTATTAAAAATCACAAAAACAACAGATATTACCAAAGGTATGGTGATGAACACAGAAGTGGCCAAATATCTTTCTAAAGATGGCAAAAATTACACATTTTCGGACCTGGGCTTACTTTTTGGAAGATACAATGAAGATTGAGAATCTTTTGAGGAATATGTTAAATCTAATATTAACAATGAGCACCCGCTACTTTTGAGTTTTCTAAATGACTCTTTTGTTTTTAAATCACTTGTTATTTTCGGCTATAGCCTTTCTTCAGAAAGTCCAAAATATAATCGTTACTTCTATTTAGATACTAAAAGCGGACAAAGAAAAGAATTTGTCGCTGAAGATTTACAAACCCTTACTTACTTTGGAAATATAATCGGCAACGGTACGATGTTTACTAAGGAACATCCAGCACGGGAAAAAATAGAAATCCCCATTAATAATCCCGTTACTAGTGATAAAAAGGGTTTAGATGATGGTAAAGATGAGGAAGTAGCCGATATCGAAGTCAACATTACAGAAAGTACCGGCATTTCTGGATTGGGTTTATTCGGGGCGCTTTTTGGTTGAATTTCGTTACCAAATTTTTTTGGGTGAATAAGTAGTATCAATGGTGATGGATGAACTACCAACGGTTCAAGATCTTCGCTTGATAAGTTGCCAAAGGATGACCCAGAGAAATGAGAAGATGAAAAGAAAGATGAAGATAGAAAAAAAGAAAAGACAAGTTGCAAAAGCATTGAAAGTTGAATTAAAAGACAACTAAAAACTTGAGTTGATAATAAAAAAGATAGATTTATCGGTTTAACTTATTCGGTAGGTTCAATTACTAAAGATGAACCCGAATCTTTGGGAGACACACAAGATTTAAAAGGACGAGTTAAAGTCGATACTGGAAAAAAGGTTGTCTTTGAAAAACGAGTCAAAGAATAATTAATCTTGATTTTGAAAAGCTTCGTCATTTAAATTGCAGAATTTATTTTTCCCCTTTTAAAGGGGAATTTTATTTATTCTTAATTTTTAAAATTAAGAATAAATAAAATTGGAACATCAAAATTCTTCATTTCGTAATTAATTAAACAAGAGGATAGAGTTTGCGACGAACTAATATTCTTGAAGCTTTCTGAATTATTAACCTTCCTCTAAATTCGTAAGGAAAACTAAAGCGTCTAGGATTAGAAACTTCAGTAATGTTATAACCACCGTAGAAGCGTAATAAAATCGTTAAATCGTTATTTTGAATCGGGTTTAGCAAAATTTTGATACTAGCTCAAGTGGTAATATTTTCACTACCGATATTTTCAACACCATAATGAAAAAAGGTACTTTGAGGGATTCAACTGACCAATTTTTCCGTAATAATGTCTTCTGGCTTAATTACAAAAGGCTCTAAAATATCTAAATCACTATCAGTCCTTTTAATTTCTGAGCTAAAATCACTAATTGTTAGAAAAAGAAATGTTGCATTAGAATAAAAAAAGTTGGACATTCCTGCATATTTTGTAATGTTCGTTTCTACTTCGCCGACATATATAGGATCATTATTACTTGGTAAGTTGTTTAAGTCACGACTAAAGGGACTAATATCTATGTCCGGCACGTTTTGAATTTGAGGCATCGTGCCAGCGCCAATAATCGTAAAACCATGACTCAAGGCTTGGTAAAGTACTTGGGCAATTACTCATTTAACTTGACCATCTTCTGGATCCATTAGGCCATACTTATCATGTCAGGGACTAGTGATATCTTCCTTAAAACCGCAAATGACTAAAGACTGGGTGTTTGACCCTGAATACGTTCCTAACATAAGAGGCGTATCAAGTGCTAAAGACTTTCAAACATAGGCCGAAAAAATAATGATATCGTTTAGTGAAACTCTAAACATTGTTGGCTTTTCTGAAAATGTATATTCTGCTCGCTTGTTTGTTTTCTCCATAATAAAATCATTCATGTAATTAGCAACATCACGATTCATTATTGGGCCATCGGTTACGGCTAACTCAAGGGCAGACGAGGCGAAGCGAACTTCCTGATAGATTTGGTCTTGAGTTTTATTTCCACTCCAACCTCAAAATTTAAAAATGCTTGTCAGCGAAGCGGATACAGAATATTTAGTCGTCTCTTGAGTGACACTTGGCACGTCTAAAAGAGTTTCTTTGGTCTCGTATGATTGAGGTGATAGCATTGAAATGTTTGGCGAAACAAACGATATGAATAGCAGTGCACAGATTCGTGTATTACAAAAAAATACCACCGCTAAAATCATTAACATTTTTTGCATGGTTTCTCTCCTTGGTTATTAAAAAGTTAACTTTTCTAAAGCGACTAAATAAATATTTATTAATATTAAATTAGTCCATACAATTTAATTATCCTCCTAAGGTTAAAAAAATATCAGCGATTATAAAATAATTAGTTCGAGGCTAAATTTTAGTTAAACAAGCTCTTTCACCGGCAAAAAGTCATGACTTAATTAAATCTATTTAATTTACCAATTTGTTAACAAGCCATTTTTGACTTTGACTTTTTTCATAAAAACTCTTTTCTAAACTAAAAAAATAAAATCTACACTCCTTTAGATGTGTAGATTTTATTTTTTTAGTTTTCGTTAATTGGCTTGTAACGACCTTGGGCAAAACTAACGTTTCCCCCTCCTTGAGTGTTAAAACCAGGTAAATTTTTAAAAATCTCAATTGCCGAATACTTGGTTTGCAATTCAGGAGCGACAGTTACTACTAAAAAGTGGTTATCCTCTTTATGACCACCTAAAATAATGATGGTTTGCGGATGTTTTTGTTTTAAGGAATCAGCCAGTTCTTTTAATTCATTTAAATTTAGGTTTGTATCCATAAATTGCAAGCGGGCCGGAGCGTCTTGGGTTGCTGAAACCGGTTCAAGATTAAGATAGGGTTTAATTCGTAATTGGGTTTGTTTTGCCTGTACCTTTTTACGATAATCTTTGGCCATTTCATATAAATTGGCGACACCCTTTTTCAACTTCGTTAAATTATCTTTAGTGATAGGAAGAGCTTTTAAATTTTGAACTTGGATTTCTCATTGTTTGTCAACCAATAAAGCTTTTGTTTCTTGATATCGATCTTGCAATTGGTCAATTTCCTCAAGAAGAGTTCCGAATTGGTGTTGAAGATAATTTTCAATTGTTTGAAAAGAAGTTAGTGCTTTAATTCGGAACAAACCATTTCCCTTTGATTCCAAGTTTGTAATCAAGAAGTCTTCAATTTCCTTGGTGTTACGAACGTGAGTACCTCCACACAATTCACAAGAGAAGTCACCAAATTTGATTACTCTGACTATTTCATCATATTTTTCTGTAAAGAAGGCTAAAGCTTGATGCTTATTAACAGCTTCTTCCATTGAACAGAAATAAACCTTGCGTGGGACCTCTTTTTGGATTTTTTCCAAAACTAAGGCTTGGGCTTTAGCTAGTTCCTCTGGTTTGATAGGACGATTGAAAGTAAAGTCCATTCGTAAGCCTTTTTCATCATTATAAGAACCAGCTTGCATAACAGTGGTTCCCAAAACTTCACGAAGAGCTCAATGAATCATATGGGTTCCAGAATGGTTTTTCATTGTAAGTAAACGTTTTTCTTCATCGACTAAAGCGTCAACTAGGTCGTTTAGACTAATTTTCCCTTGGACATTCACTTGGTGAATATGTTGGTGATTAGGCCCTTGTTGGGTATCAAAAACATACGCCGTTCCGTGAGGACCACGAATTATTCCGGCATCTCCAGCTTGTCCTCCTTTTTCTGCATAAAAAGGAGTTTTATCTAGAATTAAGAATCCCGTTGTGTTTTCTAAGCTTGTCACTTCCTTTTCATTGACAAAAAGGTAAACAACCTTTGAACCTTCATGAACTATTTCGTTTCAACCAGTGAATTCAGATGGGACTTTTAATTTTGTATAAAATTCACTTTGCTTGTCTCAAGCCTTTTGGTCTTGGCGAGCTTGGCGAGCTTGTTCGCGGGCTTCATTAGCTAATTTCTTGAAATCATCTATTGCCACAGGAATTTGGTTTTTTTGGGCAATTTCTAAAGTTAATTCAATTGGAAACCCAAAAGATTCAAACAATAATCATGCATTCTTACCAGAGACAGTTTTTTCTTCTGCAATAATTTTATTAAGAAGGGTATAACCTTTGCTTAAAGTTTTTAAGAATTTTTCTTCTTCGTCTTTAATGGTTTCAGTAATGACCTTTGCTTTTTCTTGAAGATATGGATAGAACTGTCCCATACTTTTAATTACTTCAGGAACTAATTTATAAAGAAAGGCTCCATTGATTCCTAATTCGAAACCATAAGTTGAGGCACGACGAATTAAACGGCGAATTACATAATTGCGATCTTTATTGCCTGGAAAAACCCCATCAGCAATTGCAAAAGAAACGGCGCGAACATGATCGGCAATTACTTTAAAAGCCACGTTTACCTTAGTTTGGGCTGGGTTGGGATTTTGGTAATCATCAAGAGAGTATTTAACATTATCCTTAGTGAAAGTTTCAATCTTTTTGATTGTTGGGAAGAAAATATCTGTTTCAAAATTAGTTGGAGTTTCTTGGAAGATAGAAGCTAAACGCTCTAGGCCAGCCCCGGTATCAATATTTTTTCGTGGTAACTCTGTATAACAATTAGTTCCGTCATTATTAAATTGGGAGAAGACAACATTTCAAATTTCAATGTAACGGTCATTTTCAATATCGTCACTTAGTAATTTTGTTCCCAAGTTTAATGGATCTCATTGTTGACCACGATCAAAGAAAATTTCTGTATTTGGTCCACAAGGCCCTTGACCAACATCCCAAAAATTTGTATCGCGAGTTAAGGAGAATAAATGGTCCTCAGGAATACCAATTTGGTTTTTTCAAAAATCATAGGCATCTTGATCTTCATTGAAAACAGTGATGTAAAGTTTTTCCTTAGGAATATCAAATCATTCTGGACTTGTTAATAACTCTCAAGCCATCGTGATTGCCTCTGCTTTGAAGTAATCACCAATTGAAAAATTTCCCAACATTTCAAACATTGTTTGGTGACGTGAAGTTACTCCAACATTTTCAATATCATTGGTACGAATGGCTTTTTGAGAGTTAGTTAATCGTGATGAAGGAGGATTTTTACGACCTTCAAAATATGGCTTTAAAGTTGCCACTCCTGAGTTGATTCATAATAATGATGGATCATTGACTGGAATCAAAGAGGCGGGTGCTAAAAAGTGATGACCTTTACTTTGAAAAAAGTCCAATCACATTTGACGAATTTCGTTGGTTGAGAGTTTCCGCATTGTTATCCTTTTGTGTTTTTGTGCTTATGTTCATAAGCAATCGTTATCTAAAATTATACTCCAGTTTTTGCTATAAAATCAGAGTAAATATGGAGGTATTATGCAACTTACAAATCTTAATAGCAAACGCTTAATTCTTGTTGACCTTGATGGAACAGTTCTAAATAATGACGGTAAAACAATGAATCCTCTTACCAAAAAAGCTTTGATGCAAGCCCAAGCGGATGGTCACATTGTAGCCATCATTACTGGACGACCATTTCGAGCTATTAAAGATATTTATCATGAACTTGGTTTGACAAGTTTATTAACGAATTTTGATGGGGCCCATATTTCTGATCCTTCTAGACGGGAGTTTAAGCGGATTGTTTTTTCGATTAACTCTGATATTATTCAACAAATTATTAACGAGCCAGTTATCAAGGCTAGTGTAGAAAACATTATCTTTGAATACTATGACAAAGTTCTAATTTGAAAAGAAGATGCTGACCTTGACCAATTTTTCCACCTTTCTGATCTTAAATCTCCAAATAGCACTGAGCAATTAATCACTGGTAGTCCTTGGGAGCTTTGGGATGGTCCTTCGACCAATATCGTCTTAAAATTGAAGAAAAGCAGTTATAAGAACCGAGTGTTCCGAACTTTAGCCAAATATCACGATGCCGTTAAAATTCAAAGTGATATCCTCTACGGAATTTCTAATCCAAGCGAAAAACCAGTTTTTACATTAACTAATAAAAATGCTAGCAAGGGCTTTGCGGTTAACATTATTGCGCAATACTATAATAAAAACATCCAAAATGTTATTGCTTTTGGTGACCAAATGAACGATTTTGAAATGAT
Source organism: Entomoplasma freundtii (assembly GCF_002804205.1). Taxonomy (GTDB): domain Bacteria; phylum Bacillota_I; class Bacilli_A; order Mycoplasmatales; family Mycoplasmataceae; genus Williamsoniiplasma; species Williamsoniiplasma freundtii. The sequence continues at coordinate 148,332 of NZ_CP024962.1, read as the reverse complement.
TCAAAAAGTAGGCTATGGTGTGGCCATGAAAAATGCTGCTGATGCCTTAAAATTTGTAGCTGATGGAGTAACTCACAAGACTAATGATGAGGGCGGTGTTGGTGATTATTTAAACCATATTTTAAAGGGTGATGACTACTAAAATAACCTCACGAAACGTCATAGTGGTGGCGTTTTTTTTATTGTTTTCGCTTATTTTTAGGTTAAAATACTAATCATGACTTATAAATTTGTTGTTCTCGAGAAAAGTAACAAATTTATAAATTAATAAAGAATAGAGGCGCTCATTATGGAAGTTATTAAACTTACCAATTTAACAAAGGAATATGCCAAAAATGTTGGTTGTTTTGATGTTAATTTAACTGTTAACAAAGGTGAAGTCTATGGGTTTATTGGTCCTAACGGGGCTGGAAAATCCACAGTAATTCGCCAAATGGTTGGTTTTATTAAATCAACCAAAGGTCATGGTACTATTTTAGGCCATGATATTTGAAGTAAGGCCGATGTCATTATGGAGGATACTGGTTATTTGGCTGGAGAAGTCACTTTACCAAATTATATGACTGGGGGCCAATATCTAAAAACAATCGCCAATATTCGGAAAAATGTTGATTGGAGTTATGTTGAAAAACTGATTAACTATTTTGAGTTAAATCCTAAAGCTAAAATTAGCAAAATGTCCAAAGGGATGAAGCAAAAAGTAGCTATTATTGCTTGTTTTATGCATAAACCAAAAGTGCTGATTTTGGATGAGCCAACTTCAGGACTTGATCCATTAATGCAAGAAAAATTTAATCAACTTGTTTCTAGAAGCAAAAATAGCGGTACTACAGTTTTCATTAGTTCCCATATTTTTGGCGAAATGGAAAGTAATTGTGACCGTGTTGGCTTTATTAAAAAGGGCCATATGATTGAGGAAATAAGTTTAGAAAAGTTGCGCATGAATGCTCATAAAGTTTACGAAATCAAATTTAAAAATCTCGATGATTATCAACGATTCATTGAAAAATCTAATCTTGAAATTTTGAAAAAAGATTCTGGTTTGAGAACTTTAGAAGTCAAAGTGCCTCCCAAAGAAGCAAAAGAATTCCTAATGAAAATTGTGGACTTTGGTTTAGATGGTTATCGTGAAGTACCATTTAGTTTGGAACAACACTTCCTTAAATATTATGGAGATGAGGTAAAATTCGATGATTAATGGTGCTCTATTTAAGGCAGAATTCAAAAGATCTTGGGTTGTTGTTTTAATCTTTAGTATTTTGGCGATTGGTTTGGCGGCTTTTGGTTTACTGACTCATTGGTTTTATGATCAAAATGATAGTAACGGCTTTACAACAGGAACTTTTGTCTTTCTAAAAGTAATTATTTTCCATTTTGGAATGCCCTTACTTTATACAATTTACGGCTTCGTAATAATTTCCTCAACATTATTAAAAGATATTGACAAGGGTTATTTAGCATCTTGATTAACTACACCGCTTTCAAGATATAAGATTTTCTTTACTAAAATCTTTGTCTTTTTATTAGGTTTTGTAATCATTAGTGCCTGTTTAGTGATTTCACAAATGATTTTTTACGGAATTAATACTTATGATTTTAGTAAAGGCGTTGGTCGTTTACTTCTTTCTGATTTAGCTTTAATTGTTTTTGGTTTTTTCTGACTAGGGATAATGTGAATTATTGCTGCTTCGTTGCCAAATAATTGAAGCGTTTGAACAGTATTGATTGGCTTAACTTTGTGGTTTATCGTGGCTTATATTTTGGGCCAAGGCGAAACTTTGTTCGGTGAGGGTAAACTTGGTAAGACGTTAAGTTACTTCCGTTACTTTACCATCCTTTCATTACAAAAAGATTCCTTAAGTTTTGTGTCTGAATGAGTCAATGGTGGTGATGATGGAATGTGAATATCAATGTGGAGAATAGTTATCCCACCAATCAAAGCGATGGATTATGCTTGACAATTGCCGCTAATGTTTGTTGTTGGGAGTGCATGCTGAAGTGGATCATTATTGGTTCTAAGAAATCGCAGTTTTAATATTTAGGTTTTTTAATATTTCTCGGAGTCCTTGACCTTAGACTCCTTTCTAAGATAGGATAAAAATATCGGTTTACCGATATTTTTTATTGAAAAATAACTTTAGGTCTTCCAGAAAGGAAAGTATGTCTTTAAAAACTAAAGAATTAACAGCCAATAATAAACTTATTATCAATGAGGGAGAAAGGTCAAAAAAAGAAAAGAAACGTTCCCTAATCTATACAATTGCCTATTATATGAAAAAAGAATGACATTTTTCATTGGCCATGTTCTTAATTATCATAGTGCTTGTTGGGTGCTCTGTCACTATTCCGTTAATTGTCCAACAAATCACAACGAATATTACCCATGTTGTAGGTACTCCTTATCCTGATAATTATTGAAATCTATCAATCTTGCAACTTTCTCTCATTGCGCTAGGGATTATTTTAATCTATACTCCGATGTGTTATTTCTTCGATTATGTGGCCTATCTTTTAGGACGAAAGGTAGAGATTGATTTAAGAAATAAAACATTGGAAGCATTAGTTCGCCAAGACATTTCTTATTATTCAAATAAAAAAATTGGTGAAATTTTAACTAAGGTAATTTCCGACACACAAATTGTTGGTGATCAAACTGTTCAAATTCCGCTACAACTAGGAGTCTCATTTTTTGAAATGATAGCTGCTTTTGTGATGATGCTAGTTTTAGCCTGACAATTGGCTTTGATAGTGATTGGAGTCTTTTTAATAATCATGCTAGTAATGTTTTTAAGTTATGCTTTAACTAAAAAACGTTATGACAAAGTACGCCAAGTAGTAACTGAAATTAATGGGAATGTTACTGATCGAGTGGCTACAATTCGTTTGATTAAGGCAACAGGAACTGAAGATTACGAAACCACTCGCTTCCATGAGGTCCATAAAGAATACTATAAAAAAGCTAAGCCAATTGGAAGAATTCAGTCATTCATGTTGACGTCAATGTGAGCAGGCATATTTATTCTTCAAGTAGCAGTTGTTGTTGGCGCAGGACTCATTTTTAAGAATAAACCCGATTTTTTCAAGGATACATTTTCGGCATTCCTTATTGCTCAAAGTATTATGATTGGTCCGCTCTTCCAAGTAATGGGGGTGTCTTTCGGTTTAGCCCAAGCAGCAGTAGCGGCAAAAAGAGTATGAACGGTAATTGATTCTAAACCAATTTTGAATCCTCATTATAGCACCGGAATTAAAATTGACAAAATCGATGGACCAATTAGTTTTAAGGAACTAGAGTTCGCTTATCCAGAAAAACCGGAAAAGACAATTCTTCCCAAATTTAACTTTACTTTTGAGGAAGGAAAATCTTATGCCTTTGTCGGTGAAACTGGTTCAGGAAAATCAACAATTGCTAAATTATTACTGCGTTTCTATGATCCAAAAAGTGGAAGTATAACGATTAATGAAAATCATAACCTTCAAGATATTAATTTACAAAGTTACCTTGACCATATTGGCTATGTTGAACAAGATCCACAAATCCTATTTGGAACCGTTAAGGAAAATGTTAAATATGGCCGATTTGCGGCAACTGAGGAAGAGGTTATTGCCGCCTGTAAAAAAGCTGATTTACATAATTTAGTGATGACTTGACCTCAAGGATATGACACGATTTTGGGTGAACGTGGTTTCATGCTTTCAGGAGGCCAAAAGCAACGTTTAGTGATTGCGAGAATGTTCTTAAAAAATCCTCAAGTACTTATCCTTGATGAAGCCACTTCGGCTTTAGATAATATTGTGGAAAAAGAAATTCAAAAACAATTGGAAAAATTGATGAAGGGTAGAACTACTATTACTATCGCCCATCGACTTTCAACTATTAAAAAAGCTGATTTGATTGTTGTTCTCGGCGCAAATGGGGCTGGTATTGTTCAAACAGGTAAGTTTGAAGACTTAAAAAAAGTCCCCGGTCACTTTAAAAAACTTTATGAAGCAGGGTTAATGGAATAATTTTTGTCTTATATTTGCCTAAAGGCCTTTTGGTCTTGAACTCTCGATATAATCAAAAGAGGAGGCAAAATGAAAAAACGGGCTCTTGCTTATTTAATTGTCAGTTTTAGTTGCCTAGCTAGTTTCTTATTGGCAGTCTTTGCTTTAGGCTTCCGCGAAAGTTGTGGGCGTTGATTTACATTAGACGATATAAATAATTACATTCAAAATAATAGTCAATCGGACCAAATGTCCTTTTTACAAACTGGTTATAGTTTGATGGTTCTTGCTTTTGTTTTAATGAGCTTAGCAGTTATTGGCAGCATAATAATGTTTGCTTTTGCCTACACTCGCAACACCATCCGTAATAAATGGGATGCCTATTTTTGATTGCAATTAGCCATTATCGCTCTTACGGTTAGTGCTTTTGCATTCATGCTTAGTGGTGAATTAGTCTTTATGGTTCGTTTCTTTAATTACAACTTTGACAATAATATAATTGATGATAACAATAATGGTAATTGTCCAATTGATTGAAACCAAGTTTGCTTCGATCAATTTTGAAATACCGGTTATATGGCTGGAATGTTAATTTTTACAATCATTCCGTTATTGATAATTTGAATTCCATTGTTTATTAAAGTACGTCACCAACCACAACCAAGCACAGGCTTAAATGATAAAAAGAAAAAAGGTTCGCCAAGTCCTAAGCCAACCAATGGCGAAACTGAAATTGTGGAACTTGATGTTGAAGTAGAAACAGAAACGATTATAGTTGAGACAAATCCAGAAGTAGAACAAGATGAGGGGTTTGATTGCAAACCAAACTCTGATATTGATGGTTCGCCTAATTGTCGTTAAGAAATTTTAGTTTAAAAAAAGACCCTCGGGGGTCTTTTTTTAAACTTGGTTTTGGATTTAGGCGTTTGTAAGCGCTTTTAATTCTTCCAAGTACTCTTGAATCCCATCAATCAGTGGTTGATAAGTTTCTTCTTTAGTGAAATCAACACCAGCATCTTTAAGAATTTCCAATGGTTCTTTATGACCACCAGCTTTTAAGAAATTTAATGTCGTGGCTGTATTTCCTTCCTTAATATCATGATAAAGTTTATAACTTGCTACAAGGTCAATCGCATATTTGTAAACGTAATAAGGCGAATGGAAAAAATGGGAAATCCTTGGTCAACCATACCCTAATTTTTGAGCGTCAACTTCATCAAAGACATCATAGCCATATTCGTTTTGCACATTTTTAAATAATTTGGCTAGAATATCCGCGGTTAAAGGTTGTCCCTTTTCGACCAATTCGTGAGCTTCATGTTCAAAAGCCGCAAATTGAATTTGACGAGTAAAAGTTGAAAGCAAGTCAAAAATTCTTTGTTGAAGTAAATAAATTTTTTCTTCTTTTGTTTGGGCCGATTTGTACATATAGTCAAATAAAAGGTGTTCGTTAATTGTCGAGGCTACTTCGGCTAAAACAATGGGGTATTCACTGAGTGGATATGGTTGGTTGGCATCAGCCAATAGAGTATGAACAGAATGGCCAGACTCATGGGCTAAGGTATGGACAGAGTTTAATTTATCATCCCAGTTCATTAAGATAATCGGATTTAGCTTAGCTCCTCCACTTGAATAAGCTCCATCACGTTTATTAGTATCTTCAAAATAATCAATATGGTGATCACTTCAAGCAATTGCTAAATTTTCAATATACTCTGGCCCCAATACTTTTAGTGCTTCACGAATAAGACTTTGTGCTTCTTCAACACTAAAAGTGCGGTTATAATCAGTTACCATTTTTAATTGGCGATCAGTCGGATAAAACTTATCTAATTTAAAATAATCTTTCAAAAATTGATGATAATTTTTGAATAAGTGGACGTTTTTCTTTCCTACTTCTAAAAGTTTAAAGTAAACTTCGGTTGGAATTGAATCGCCAATTAAACTAGCTTCCAATGCACTTTTGTAATTACGAAGTTTTGTTGATTCTGTTGAAGCCAAAAGGATGCCTTCATAAATAGATGCAAAACTATGTTTATGATCACTAAAATTTTTAGTGAATAAATGGCTGGCTTCTTGACGAAGTTTTTGGTCCTTCACAGGATCAGAATCTTCAGAAATTTCCATCATTAAACTAGTTGTCAAAGGTCGTTTTTCACCGTGGTAGTCAATCATTTGGTCAGTGCGATCTGCATAGGCCAAAGTATCATATAATCCTGAACTATGGCCACGAGAACGGCTAACCTTAGAAAGTAATTCCTCATCACGATCTTCTAAAATATGGGGAGCGTCTTTGAAAAACATCTTTAATCCATAGCGATATTTATGGTATTTGCCATCTTCCTCAAGTCAATTAAGAACTTGGTTTTCACCAATTGTTTTAATTTCAGGAGCTAGAAAAGCTGTCGCGACATTAATTTTTTGAAATTCAGTCATTAATAAACCTTCAAGTTCTTGGTAAACTTGGTTACTAGTATCGACATCTCCATAATGTAAAAACTGAGCAAGTTTATTCACCAATAAATCGACTTGCTGATTAAAATCGAGATAGGCTAAAAATTCTTCCTTTTTGTCTAGTTTTCCTTTGTAGTTTTCAAAAGCTGGAATTGTTTTAGTAAGTTTTTCTAAATCTTCTTTTCAAGCTTCGGTATGGGGATAAAGGTGGCTAAAATCTCATTTATATTTTGCTTCCGCTTCTGATCGCTTCATCTATATTGGTCTCCTTATTAATTTTCGTTTTTATTAGGTTCATCCTGAATGTTTGGTTGTTTAGTTGTTGCTTCAAGTTCTTTGATACGTTTATCTTGTTGAGCAATGATTTCGTCCATACGTTTTAAAGTTTGCTCAAAGAAAAAGATAAGGTTGGTTTCTAAACCATTCATTTGCAGCATTTTTTCTTGGCGTTCATGTTCAGTTAAGGTTGGCTCACGCAACTCATTTAAGCGTTTATAGAAATCTGTCATTCCTGAATTAATCGCATTAATTAATTGGTGAGTAGGCATGTTTTGAAAGTTTAATTCCAAAAAGACGTTTTGTTTATCTTTGACTTTTTGATCAGTATCATAATCCTCAGTATTAAAAGTAATTGGTTTTTCTTTGATTAAAATATTATAAGTTTCCATCAAAGTTTTAATATTTTGCGCCTGGATTGGTTTTTGCGAAATATTTTCATCCTTTAATTTGTAATCTTGAATATTTTTTGTATTAACCAAGCCCATTTTATCTTTAAAGATTTCGGTTAACTCCTTCGCTCCTAAAGGTCGGTTAACTAAGTCCATAACTGCCGAAGCGACATAATCATCAATAATGGCTAAGCCAAGCACTTCGTTACCTTTATTTAAGTCTGGACGTAATAATAAGAAAGGAAATTCTCCTTGTGTAATTACCTTATTTTCAATGTTTTTTAAATCTTTACCTTGATAAATTGTTCATGTGGTCAATTCCATATCAATTCCCCTTAATTTCGTTTCTTCATGCTTCGTATGTTTACGAGCATATTATCTTTGATTTTAACCTATCGAAAATGGTTTTTCTCGCAATTTAAAAAAATCAAAACCTTCGATAAGGTTTTGATTTTTTAGAGTCTTAAATTGGCTTATTTATTTAATCATTCGAAAATAGTTTTAACCATAACCCCAGTACCACGTTTACCATTATCGGCAGTCGCAGCAATATCTAAATGGAGGTAAGGTTTTTCTTCGGCAAATGAGTTTAAGAAAGCAGCAGCAGTGGATGAACCAGCTTGACGACCCTTTTCCGAATTTGTTAAATCAGCAATCGTTGATTCTTGCATTTTTTCTAAATGTTCTGGAAGCACTGGCAAACGTCAAATGTGTTCTCCAGTTTCTTGGGTTACTTTTTCAAATTCATTAAATAATTCATCATTAGTAGTAAAGGCACCAGTGAACCATGGGCCTAAAGCGATTTCAATCGCCCCCGTTAAAGTTGAGGCTTCAACTACACGATCAGCTTTTTTTTCACGGATTACATAAGTAATTCCATCAGCTAATACTAATCGACCTTCAGCATCAGTATTGTTAATTTCGACTGTTTGTCCATTCATTGAAGTTAACACTGATTCTGGTAAAGTGGCAGTTTTTCCAATACGATTATCAGTAAACATTCCAATCGCCACAACATTAGCCTTTGCTTTGGCTTTAGCTAAGGCTAAGACTGTTGATAACATGATAGCGGCCCCCGACATGTCAAATTTCATTCCTTCCATGAAGTTTGAAGGTTTCAAATTATAACCACCACTATCAAAAGTGATTCCTTTACCAACCAGACCGGTTTTTGGTAATTGGCTATCAGTTGTATATTCTAAAACAACTCCTTGAGCTTCAACTGGTGACCCAGCATTAACTCCCAAGAATAAACCCATTCCTAATTTTTCTGCCTCATCTTTACCAATAACATGGGCTTTAATACCAGGAATTTTTTTAGCTTCATCTAAGATTAATTTTGAAAAATAAGTTCCCACTCCGATATTTGGGGGAGTATCTTGCAAACTACGAGCTAAATTAACTGCTTCAGTTTTAATCATTTCTTTTTCAAAATCTGCTTGAAAATCTTTTTTAGTGATTAAGTTGTAAACTACACTTTTAGCTTCTTTTTTCGCTTCTTTACTTGTTTTCAGTGAGTAAGCGCTAGTGCTATTGAAATCTAATGTTTCAAAAATGATGTTGAAAACAATTTCCGGTTTTAAGTCAGTCGCGATATCAATAAACGAATCGACATCAACATTGATGTTCATTTTGTTATTTTTAGCAAATGTTGTCAAAGCTTCGGTAAGTTGACGACGACGGTTAACACTTTTAGCTTTTAAAACTAAATAAATTTTTTGGTCACGATCACTGAATGTGGTCTTTTTATCTTGTGTGCTTACAAAAGCAGGTGCTTTGTCATCATGGATGGCAACAAGAGTGACTAGTTCAGGCTTTTGATTTAATGTAATCATGCTCTAATTCCTCAATTTTTCTATTTTTTCTATTTTACCATTATTCCGAAAAATGGTTATAGGATTGCAAAGGCATCACGGGGTTTTTGTAAATGGGTAAAAGTAACGATGGAAATTGATATGGCCAGACAAAAGACGGCAGCCATTAAAAAGGCCAAGCAAATAAATTGCCAACTTCACACAAAGTAAACACTAATGCCGATATAGTCAGTAATAACGCTCTTAGTACTATTCAAAATACCCAAGGAAATCCCAATAGCTGTGATTGTCGCTAAAATAGCCGCCACAAAATAACCACTAATTAAATATCAATTGACTTCAGAAAGACGGTATCCCATTGCTTTGAACAAGAGAATAACGCGACGGTTTTCCAAAAGAATCAAAGTGATTAAAATTAGGGCAATGATAAAGGATAAGGCTGCCAAAATAATAATGAAACGGTTTAAAATGAGCACAAATGGTTTGGCCTTATTTTCCGTAGCTTTCGTGACGCGATCAAAAATCATAATATTATTTTTGAGGCTATCAAAGTAGTTACTTAAACGCGGACTGAAAAAATCCTCTATCCTTGTACCAGGTGCCCAATTATCAATGGCTTTGGTTGCCAAGTTGGTTCTCATTAACAAGGAATTTGGAGCACCAGTATGTTGAGCTACTGGGATGACCAGATTACGAAGCCCTCACGGCAACGTTGATTTAGCATCATAAACTGTATTGCTTAATGAAACATTCAAGTCTCGTAATTTTGAATAAGCTTCGTAAGCACTTTCATAGTTGATATTGACTAAATTAAGAGGTCCAATCTTTGAATTATTTTTATAATAGTCTGCCATTTCGACAAGATACTGTAAGAGTCCTGCTTGCGACGAATAAATGTTTGAAAGCACTGAGTCTTCTTTCACGACATCATTGATAATAAGGTGCATTTTCATATCTAAAGTATTAAAACCAGGCATGTTAACTGTCAAAATTTGGCCTATTTTTAAGTTATATAAGGATTGAGCATATTTGGAAACATTAATTTTTAAAGCTTTGTCAAAATAAACGTCGGTCGGTTTCTCTTTGGGAATAGTCACAATGAAATCTTCTGGTTTTCACTTTTCGTTAAATTGAAAGTGACGAGCGGTTTCAATGTCATTATTTTCATAAGCTTGTAATGAAAAGTTAACATTTCTTTCATCTCACTCAGTAGTCATTGACAAAATGTTTCGAGGAGTAAATGGAGCTCCCTTCCCACCATTTAAGAAAATTCGGCCAAGGTAGATATTAAAACCTTGGGAATAATTAAAATTTTGTTCAACGCTATTATAAGCTCAAAGCGCATGAGTGATTAAGTCTTTAGCCTGTCAAATAAAATCATCATCAAAACCAGCCTTTTTTAGATAGTCGCCAATGGCATCAATATTCTTCGGATTAGCATTTAATCAATCAAAGACCATCTTGGTAAAAGATTGAGTAAAATAATAATTTTTTCAATTGAAATCCAAGGTGCCATCAACCAATTTCTCTCGATAAGCCTTAATAACTTCATCTAACGATACAAAACCGTCGTTATCTAGAACCCCAGAATCTGCTTTTAAGCGATTAATACCAAGTGGTTTTGTTGAGGAATCGTTATCAAAAGTGTCATAGCTTCTAATATATTCAATATCACCATTTTTGTTACCCGTATTCGCCTCGTCACCATCAGGTAAGGGGGCAAAAACCGGAACATTATTCATTGTTACAACAGATTTGTAAGGCATATTTCAACGTTCATATAGACCTGATAAAGTAGCAAATGAAGCTTTGAATTGAATAGCATATAAAATAATGCTAAATGACATGGTTAATAAAAAGTAAGTCACAAGATTTTTACCAATATTTTTAAAGGCAAAGGAAAGACCTATTTGAAACTTCGGTGAAGTCCGTACAGAAATTTTTTGCTTAAAATTACGAATTAGTTTGGCAGGTCCCTTTGACCTTATAAAGGCCTGGCTTTCAAAAGTGGAAATGTTCTTACGAATAAAGAGGACATTAATAATAAAGAAAAGCACAGTGACTACAATAAGGACAGCAATTAGGAAAACAAAAAATGATCAGTGAAAAGTGAAATATTTAATATATAACGAGGTACTTTCAAGAGCAATTTCATTAATCATTTGTTGCATTGCCAAGCTTCCAAAAAAGCCACCTAGAAACCCAATGAGCAAAGGTACTAGCATTGCAAAAGTTGTTAATAATGACAAACCACTATTGCTTACCCCTAAAGCCTTAAGAAAAACTAAGGTTTGGCGCTGCATAATAATAATTTCTTTTGTAATAAAGAAGAAGACAATAAAAAGTAAAACTAAGACTAATAGTCCCACTGTTATTGATAAGGAATTAAAAATCGCTTCTGAAACAGCAAAAGCGTTTATTGGCAACGTATCAATATAAGCCTTACGAACTTCACTAGCTACTGGTTTGTTTGGATTAGAGAGATTTGTTAAATCCATTGAGATTTTTGCTGATAAATAATCTTGTGCTTTAATTAAATCTTTTTTAGCACTTTTGACATTCCAAGCTTGGAGATCCATGATGGTTTTTGGCACCAAATTGGTGGTTCTATTCTTCCAACTTGCTTCTACTCATTGATGAGGCAATAAAAATATCGGACCTGACCAATTATAAAAATTAGCTGTATTAGTAATAGACCCCGCAATCAAAAACTCAAAGTTCAGCCGGCTCGGTTCATCATCATTGGCATCATCATTTTTTGGGAAGGAGAGTTTATTTATTTGTTTTGTTTGTTTTGGTTTTGCAAAAGTCAAACTAAAAGTATCACCGACGCGATAATTATTATCATGCAAGAAACGCGGCGACACATAAACAAAATTATAATTATTTAAATAATTGCGGTATTTATCAGAATGCCAATTTACTTGTTGATGTAATTTAAATTTAATACTTTCGTTAGTACGAAGTTGCCAGGGTGTTTCATCATAAAAATTAGGCGCTACATCCTTCGGTATTAAGTCAGGAGAAATGGTCATATAAGTTCAAAAAGACTTAAGAGGCCCATTATCATACCCAATTTGTTCAAATTTATTACTTGTTTGTGCTCAAACTAGGTTATCATCAACATGAAATTTTTCAGCAAAATAGGCACCCAAAAAATAAGTTGTATGGTATTTTTGAACTAAGTGGTTGATTAAATTTGGGAGAGTTATTTTATGATTCTCATTAGCATCATTAAATTTAGACATGATTTGGTCATTGCTAAGGTGTAATTGGTTGCTAAGTAGGTCATTGCCAATAAAATCGGATAATTGTAACAAATGCATTTCACGATTATTTAGAGTTCCGGCAATGAGCAATAATTCTTTTATATCTTGCAATATTGCTGGATTATTTTCTACTTCATTTGTCAAATCCAAGGTTTCGATCATGAAGTTTAATAATGGGGAAGTGTCTCCCGTTTGAAAGGCCTTATTCTTGGTATCATTTTCTTTACTTATTGATTCTTGAACTTGGTAAAGTTTATAACCAGGAATATCTTCCACTTCTTCCTTATTTACTCAGGCTGGCAAAAAACGATAATTCACATTGTACATCGCATTAGGCGCAGTCCCAAAACTTTGCTGAAAAAGATTTGTGAAACTAGCGCTAAATGTTAATAAACCTACTGACATTGAAATTGACAGCACCAAAAAGAGCGTGAAACTCACGTATAATAAAATCTTTTTAAAAAAATCATGAAGTGATTGCTTAAGAACCAATTTAAAAGTCATGTTTATAGCGCCTTATCATTACTCTTTAATTTTATGCAAAATATTTTAATAACTATAAAATTAGAGTACCATAAAGGCCTCCCTTGGTTTTTGGAAATTTGTAAAAACGACCACTGAGATGGCAATTAGCGCACAAAAGCCGCCAGCAAGACCAAGAGCTACTAAAATAAATTCCCAACTTCAAACAAAATATAAGCTCATTTTTAAATATTCAGCAATGATACCTTGAGTATTTTTGAGGCCGATAAAAGAAATCAAAATCCCTAAGGCCATTGCTAAAATTGAAGCAACAAAATAGCCACTAATTAAATACCAGTTTATATCTGCTTTTTGGTAACCAATAGCCTTAAAAAGCAAGATGACTGGGCGGTTTTCCAAGAGTACTAAAGTAATTAGGATTAAGGATAAAATCAAGGCCAAGAAAAGCAAAATGATAACGAATTCGTTAAGAATAGTGTTAACTTGTCACATTGAACTTGATAACCGTTTACTTACCATATCAAAGACCACTACATTGGTTCCTAACTCCGACAGATAAGTCAAACTTAACGAGTCACTATAAAAGTCTTCTGCCCGTTGTCCTAAATTATTACCATTTTGATTGTAAAAAGGTAAAGTGATATTTTGCATTCCCCATGGAACATCATTATCGCGGTCAAAAACAGTGTTACTAATTAATTTTGGGTTTTTCATTAACTCGGCTTTTAAACCTTGATAAACAGCTTTTTGTTTTTCTTTATCGGGAAGGCTGGCGAGTGTCTGGTCACTAAATGGTAAATAATCAGGATTAGCAAAATAATTCATTAAAGCATTTTGACTAGTATAAATCATTGAGTCGATAGTTTCCTCTTTAACAACCCTGTCCACAATTAAATAGGCTAAGCCATCTTTTCGCGCCGTATTGAAACCATCAAGATTCATTTGTAAAACGCTATTAGTTTTAAGGCTATAAGCATTGGCTAATCGTGACGAGACATTTACTCTTAGAAAAACCGCTTCCTCGCCATGCCAATTACCCTTGACAAAAAAGTCCTCTTCATTTAAATCTCGAAAATTAAAATGTTTCTGGGTATCTTTATCACCATCTTCATAAGCAAGCATTGTCAAATTTTTATTCTTGTTTGGATAATGAGCCTTAATACTTAAAACACTTCGGGAATCATAATTAAGAGGAAGTTGCCCAAAATAGATGTTGAAACCATCATAATAACCAAAATTTTGGTTTAGCTCAATGTATTTTTGCAAAGTACCATCCACTAAATTATTAATCATTTGTTCCGTCCCACGCGACGGTTTCTCCCCACTAAATTTTTCAATCCAATTCAAGATTTCCTGAATTAAAGCTTCCTTTTTCTCAGGACCATCTTTTGGATCTGTAATTTCAGCCAAATGATGACTCGTAAAATCTTTAGTTAGATAATAATTTTGAAAACGAAAATCACTATTAGGGTCAGATAAAGAGGTAAAGTAAGTGCTAATTAAGTTTTGCAGATCAGCATCAGTATTAATTTGCCAACTAGGACCCATAAGTTCCTTTGTAGTTAAATCAATTGCTTCTAATCGTTCGTTTACTTGAGTTTTAATAGATGGTTTTACTGCTTTTGGGTTTAAGTCTGATTGACTATTAGTCATTGATTTAGGAATAAAAGTTTCGTAACTCAATAGATAGTTATCAGCCGCTGGTTCTTGTGAAAAGAGCGGCAGGTTAGTCATATAGTTAACTGATTTATAAGGCTTATTTCAACTTTCATACGATCTTGACAAGGTGGACATTGACACTTTAAACTGCACCGCATAAAGAATGACGCCAAAACTTAAACTTAAAGTTATAAAAACAATAAAATTTTTATAAATATTCTTAAAGGCAAATGAGAAGCCAATTCGAAATTTTGAAGAAGCGTTTTTAGTTAATTTAAATTTTAACTTTTGGAATAATGTTGCTGTTTTGTGAACATTAATTTGTTGGGCCATGCGAAAGCGACTTGATTTAATCAAAATAGTGTTAATTAAAAAGAATAAAAGCCAAATTACTAAACTTAAACCAAAAAGGAAAAGGAAAAATTCATAATTAAAACTAAAATAGGGCATATAAAAAGCAGTATCAAGTAAAGCCACAGAGTACATTGTTTTTTGAACTAGTAAAGCCCCAAAAAAACCAGCAATCAAACCAAGCAAAATCGGCACAAATAAAGCAGCAGTAGTGATAAAAGAAAGACCACTATCATAAACTCCCATCGCCTTGAGAAAGAAAAGAATTCGACGCTGAATCATTACCACTTGCTGCGTAATGAAATAAAAGACAACTCCTAATAAAAAAAGCACTAAAAAGCCAACCACATAGGCGATTGTGATAAATATTTGGACTGTAAAGTCATAAGCATATCGTGGTAGTGAAGAAACTCATGATGTTGAACTTTCCATAATAATCCGAACATTTACAAGGTTTCTAAACCGGCGATTATAGACTTTAGAAATATAATCTTGTCCTCGTTGATAATCGTTTCCAAACTCATTCAAATAAAGCAGCAAAGTCCGTTTAATGGTTGGGGGTGGAATTTGTGAAACGCCATTTATTTTATAAAAATTAGCCATCCATTGGTATGGAATCATAAAGTTTGGTTTATTGTCTGAATAATAAAAATTTGACGAGTCAGTTGCAGTTCCGGCAATTAAAAATTCCTGAGTTTTTACATTAGGAGGTAATTTTTTAAATTTATCAATATTTTTCACTTCTAGCGTTACGTAATCACCAATATTTAGTTTTTTACTATGGAGGAAAGCGGGTTGGACAAAAATGAAATTATAATTTTTACGTTCTTTTTGGTGTTTTGTTCAATCTACTTGTTGTCAGAATTTAATAGTTGAAGCTTTATTTTCATGCAACGTTCAAGGTGTCTCTTCATAAAAATCTTGACCAAGAATTTTTGGATTAACTCTTAAATATTCTCAACGCATTGGTTGCTTTCCCAAACTTTCAATAACAAAATCGTTATCAAAGACGGCTCGTTGATAACCAAGAAGATTCTTATTTTCTTTTACTTCTTTTTCCATAAAATAAGCACTAACAAGGTTATTTGTTTGATATTCATGATCTAAGATTTCATAAATTTTTTGAACTTGGTTATTGTAAATAGCAAGATTTTGGTCTAAACCACTATCTTGTTGGAAATAGTCATAAAGTAAGGCATCATTAAAAATTTCATTGCGGTGCAATTTTGTTACATCGCCCCGGCTATGGCCAATTCCTAAGGTTAAACGTTGAAATTCTGACCCATCAGGAATTGGCAAAAGGTTTTTCAAAAATTCGGTAATAAGGGCATCTCTTTCTTGCGCTTTATAATACCCATTAGTATCTTTTTTGGCTTCCTTGGCGGTGATTCAATAAGGCAGATAAGCTCTATTGAAATTCAATGAGGCATTGGGGTTTGTTGCCCCCACCGTTTGCCTAAATAAGTTTTGGAAACCATAACCAAAAGAAATTAACCCAACAAAAATCGAGATGGCGAGCATCAAGAATAAGGTAAAGGTTAAATAAAGGATGCTTTTGCTTGTGAAATCCCGAAATGATTGTTTTAAAACCAACTTTAGTTTCATTGAGTCAAAGCCTTTTCCATGTATAATTTTAACAATTAAAAGGACCCAACTCATAAGTGGGTCCTTTAAAGTTTTAAATAATTTGTTTTATGCCAAAAAGTACTCCTTTGAACTTTTTGGCAATTGAATAGTCATACATTTAGGTTAACAATACTTTTGGTATTTTCGAGGCTTGTTTTTTAGGATTCATCAAGCATTAAGTAATAAGCTTCTAAAACTGTTAACGAACATTGAAGCAAACTATTATCATCATCCAAATTCTTTTTTAGATTTTCTAAAGGCGAGCCTTTTACAAAATCATCTGCTCCTTCTTGGGTTCCTAACATTTGTAAAAGATTTTTTAGAGAGACTTGTGAATTCTTATTGTTGATAAAGTCTTTTACATTTTCCAAACAACTATCAAAATTATCCCAATTCTCCAAAGATTCAAAGCTGCTAGCTAGTTCCGGAAGATTGATTCTAAATTTAAAAATCTTTGCATGGTTGGCAGTGTCGAAGATTCCATTAAGGTCCTTCAATGTTTTATCTAACCCAAGTTCTGCAATCACCGGCTCAATGGCATTAACAATCATCGTAGCAAGGTTTCTAGGCTTTAGTTCATCGGTTATAAGTTTTATAATAGCTCCGGTAATTCCATTATTGGCCATTTCAATGGCTTCTGTAAATGTACGTTGTCCATAAAAACCGGTATCAATTAAGACATCTTCAAAAAATGGTGATGTAACTAAGTTGGATACAATGTCAATTAAATCATTTTTGCCGTCTTGAGAAAAAAGGTGGGCAAGGCGTTCAAATAAAAGTCTTATATTAAAATCTTTTTCAAGGTCAGGTTCGCCTTCTGCCCAAATTAATTGTTCATATCCGGTGGAGAAATCATTTTTCTTCATTACATGGTCTTTAATTAGAGGCATTAAGGCTTGGATTAAGTTTTTTTGAGCCTTTTTATTGCCAAAAATATTATTTCCCGCCTCAACTAGACGGTTGGCAAACTTTTCAGTCTCAAAGCCTCATTGACCACCTCCGCCTAGATGTAGACAATCATCAATTATATTTCCCAAATAAGCGCCGGTTAAATCGTGAATCATTTCATTAAAATGAATTCCTCCACTATAAGTATAAAAATTATTTCAAGTTCACTTATTTCCCTGAGCCCGAGCCCATAAATGGCCATTTCAACGACCGGTGGTTTGGCCTGGTGTACCATCTTCACCTATTTGTTTAGCTACTCGGGCCATCGATTCTTTAATATCGCCATCTGATGGTTTATACCATTCCTTGCTGATTTCGGCAAAGAGATAAGAAATTGGTGAATGATAAGTTTTAAATAGATCAAAAAACTGGTTGACCATTTCTGTTTCATTACCAAGCCCTTTTAATTCAGCTTCAATCAAAGAAACAATTGAAGGGTTTGTTAAAATTTTATTGTTAATCAAGTCCTTATAGGTCTTAATTTTTCTAATAAGTTCTAGTTCTTTATCGTGTGCCAATGGGCTAATTGCTCTTGCGTCATTACCTTGACTATTTTGGATAGATAAAACAGTAGGTGTAAGAGGGACGGATCCTACGCTAGTAGTCATGATTGCTAAACTTTTTAATAAAAGTTTATACATAATTAACTCCTTTTGTGTTCGAACACCAAAATATTAGCATTATTAAAAATAAATGCCATAGATTTAAAATTTATGGCATTTTTTACACGGAATGTAAATTTATGATATCTTTGCAAATAAAAAAACCACTTATTTTGAATAAGTGGTTTTTAAAAAATGAATTTTTAACAAAAATTAGTTTTCGATTTCGATAACAGTTCCGGCTCCGATGGTACGTCCACCTTCACGGATTGAGAATTTTGTTCCCTTTTCAATAGCGACTGGTTTAATCAATTCGATTGATAATTCCACGTTATCTCCAGGCATCACCATATCTACTCCTGCTGGTAAATCAACTTCACCAGTTACGTCAGTAGTACGGAAGTAGAATTGAGGACGGTATTTTTTAAAGAATGGTTTGTGACGTCCCCCTTCTTCTTGAGTTAAAGCATAAACTGAAGCTTTTAATTTAGTGTGTGGGTGGATAGTTCCTGGTTTTGCAATAACTTGTCCACGTTCGATTGTTTCACGACTTACTCCACGTAGTAATGCTCCAACATTATCCCCTGCTTCTGCAAAGTCTAATAATTTACGGAACATTTCTAGTCCAGTAACAACAGTTTTGGTTGGGTTTTTAACAAGTCCGATGATTTCAACTTCTTCATTGACTTTAACACGACCACGTTCAACACGTCCAGTTGCCACAGTTCCACGTCCAGTAATAGTGAAAACATCTTCAACTGGCATTAGGAATGGTTTGTCAGCATCACGTTCTGGAGTTGGGATGTAATCATCAACTGAAGTCATTAATTCGTCAACGGCGTTAGTTCATTTTTCTTCCCCGTTCAATGCTCCTAAAGCTGAACCACGGATTACTGGAGCATTTTCTCCATCAAATCCATATTCAGTTAATAAGTCACGAACTTCCATTTCAACAAGGTCGATTAATTCTTCATCCTCAACCATGTCACATTTGTTTAGGAACACAACAATTTTTGGTACTCCAACTTGGCGAGCCAATAGGATGTGTTCACGAGTTTGAGGCATTGGTCCATCAGTTGCAGCAACAACTAAGATTGCTCCATCCATTTGGGCTGCCCCAGTGATCATGTTTTTAACATAATCGGCATGACCTGGACAGTCAACGTGAGCGTAGTGACGGTTTCCAGTTTTGTATTCAACGTGTGAAGTATTAATAGTAATTCCACGTTCACGTTCTTCAGGAGCGTTATCAATGTTTGCGTAATCTTTGAATTCGGCTCCCCCTTTAGCTGCTAAAACTTTAGTAATTGCAGCAGTCAAGGTAGTTTTACCATGGTCAACGTGACCGATAGTCCCAACGTTAACGTGGGGTAAACTACGGTCAAATGTTTCTTTTGCCATTTTACATTTCTCCTTTATTTTCTATATATTATAAGCGATATTAAATAAATTTACTATCTTGCTCCCCGCCCTTGGGCGGGCTTTTAAGGTAATTTCTTAATAAATTATTAATTATTTTTTCCTGATTGTTTAATCACTTCATCAGCTACACTTCGTGGTGCTTCAGAATAGTGACTAAAAATCATTGTGTAAGTTCCACGTCCTTGAGTGAAAGAACGAAGTTCGGTTGCATAACCAAACATTTCACGAAGTGGTACTTTTGATTTGATTGCTTGAGCATTACCGCGTTGTTCTGATCCTTCGATTAGACCACGTTTTGATGAAAGGTTTCCCATAACATCCCCGTAGTATTCATCTGGAACAGTTACTTCCACGTTCATGATTGGTTCTAAAAGAACTGGTTTGGCTGATTGAGCAGCTTTTTTCAAAGCAAGCGAAGCAGCAATTTTGTAAGCTAGTTCATTTGAATCGACATCATGCATTGACCCATCCACGATAGTTGCTTTAACATCCATCATTGGGTAACCAGCAATCGGTCCATGTTTTAAAGCATCTTCTAGGCCTGATTGAGCAGCTTTGATGTATTCTTTAGAAACACGTCCTCCGGTAATCTTATCAACTCATTCGAAACCTTTATCAAGGTTTGGTTCAAAGTCAATAACAACGTGACCATATGATCCACGACCACCAGATTGTTTGATGTATTTTCCTTCGGCGCTTGCTGGTAATTTAATTGTTTCACGGTATGAAACTTGAGGAGTTCCAACATTAGTTGCAACATTGAATTCACGTTTTAGACGGTCAACAATGATATCTAAGTGAAGTTCTCCCATTCCAGCAATGATGGTTTGGCCGGTTTCAGTATCTGTATAAGTTCTGAAAGTTGGGTCTTCATCACGAAGTTTTTGTAAAGCAAGACCCATTTTTTCTTGGTCAGCTTTGGTTTTTGGTTCTAGAGCTAATTGGATAACAGGGTCCGGGAAGACCATTGATTCCAAAATAACTTGGTTTTTTTCATCAGATAAAGTGTCACCAGTAGTGGTATCTTTGAATCCAACAGCAGCAGCGATATCTCCAGCATAAACTTTATCGATTTCGGTACGAGTATTGGCATGCATTTGTAAAAGACGCCCAATTCTTTCTTTGTGGCCTTTAGTGGTGTTTAAGACATAAGCTCCTTTTTCCAGAACTCCTGAATAAACTCTAAAGAAAGTTAATTTTCCTACAAAGGGATCAGTCATTACCTTGAAGGCAAGGGCTGAAAATGGTTCATTATCGGCTGAATGACGTTCAACTTCAGTGCCATCTTCTAAATGACCACGGATTGAAGGCACATCAATTGGTGAAGGAAGGTAATCAATTACGGCATCAAGCAATAATTTAACTCCTTTGTTCTTAAATGCTGATCCTGCTAAAACAGGGAAGAAGTCAGCACTCATAACTCCTTTACGAATTGCTAGTTTTAATTCAGGAATAGTGATTTCGGCACCATCCAAGAATTTCATCATTAGCTCTTCGTCGTATTCGACGGCTGCTTCAACAAGTTGGTCACGAAGTTCTTGAGCGTGAGCTTTCATTTCGCTTGGAATTTCAATTTCTTGAGCAATTTCATCAGCTTTGCCATCATAATGGTAAGCTTTCATTTCCACAAGGTCGATGATTCCACTAAAGTTTTCTTCGGCTCCAATTGGTAATTGGATTGGAACAGCTTTTGCTCCTAAACGGTCTCCAATGGTGCGAACCGAATATTCAAAGTCCGCTCCAGTTTTATCCATTTTGTTAACGAAAACAATTCTTGGTACTTGGTAAGTAGTTGCTTGACGTCAAACCGTTTCAGTTTGTGGTTCAACTCCTGATTGGCCATCTAAAACGGCAATCGCTCCATCCAATACTCGTAATGAACGTTCAACTTCAATAGTGAAGTCTACGTGTCCTGGAGTATCGATGATATTGAAACGATTATCTTTTCAGAAAGCCGTGGTAGCGGCTGAAGTAATGGTAATTCCACGTTCTTGTTCTTGAACCATTCAGTCCATTTGTGATTCACCTTCATGAGTTTCCCCAATTTTGTGAATTTTTCCAGTATGGAATAAAATACGTTCAGTCGTAGTGGTTTTACCAGCATCAATATGCGCCATAATTCCAAAGTTCCGAGTATTTTTTAAATCGTATTCTCTTGGCATGATATCCTTTCTATTAAATTGGTTTTTAATTTATATGGTTTTTTATAAGGTTGATAATCATTGTGATTATCAACGGTAGTGAGCAAAGGCTTTGTTAGCTTCGGCCATTTTGTGAGTATCTTCGCGTTTTTTAACGGCTCCTCCCACATTGTTTGAAGCGTCAATAATTTCGTTAGCTAATCTCACAACCATGTCTTTCTCGTTACGTAAACGAGAATAATTGATCAATCAACGAAGTGCTAAAGTCACTTGACGGTCAGCTGAAACTTCGTTAGGCACTTGGTAATTAGCCCCTCCAATACGACGAACTTTTAGTTCTAGGTGAGGGCGTATATTATCAATTGCTTTATTGAAAACTTCAACAGGGTTTTCGTGAGTTTTTTCTTCAACTATTTCGAATGCTTGATAAAGAATTTTTTGGGCAACCCCTTTGGTTCCATCACGCATAATTTTGTTAATCGCTTTAGTTACAAGTTTTGAATTGTAAACTGGATCTGGCAAAACATCTCTTTTTTCTGCTTGATTTTTACGCATGTTATACTCCTTTCTAAATATTTATTAAGAAATCTTAGTGGTTCAACAAACTAATTTTTCGGTTTTTTGGTTCCGTATAATGAACGGCTTTGTTTACGTTTATCAACACCTTGAGTATCAAGTACTCCACGTACGATATGGTAACGAACCCCAGGTAAGTCTTTTACACGACCTCCACGGATTAACACTACGTTATGTTCTTGTAGGTTGTGTCCTTCACCACCGATGTAGGCATTAACATCCATTCCGTTATTTAATTTAACCCGAGCACATTTACGTAAAGCTGAGTTGGGTTTTTTAGGTTTAATCGTATAAATACGAGTACATACTCCACGTTTTTGAGGGGCATTAATTTTTTTTGATTTTTTTTGTAAAGTGTTAACTCAACGACTTAAAGCGGGAGCTTTAACTTTTCAAGTTTTTTGTTTACGGTTGGTTTTAACTAATTGGTTAATTGTTGGCATTTTAAGTCCTCCTTCCTTTCACATTTCCGTGCGTGTTGAACCAGCACAAGTAATATTTTACAATATTCATTGATAAATAACAAGGAATATTTAAAACAAAAAACCCCACTTTTTAGGGTTTTTTATCATTAAAAGCGAAAGAATAATTAACTTTAAAGATTTTGTTGAAATTTAATGAGCATTTCTTTATCTTCACTACTATTTGTTGGTAAATAAGTTACCAAATCATGGAAATTCAGTAGGGAATAGTAAGGAATATCTAATTTTTTGAAGTTATCATGGGCACGTTGCAAATCATAACTAAAGATAGCCACAATACCTTTGACATTTAAACCGGCTTGTTGAAGACTTTCAACCACTTTAATTACTGAACCCCCAGTTGAAATTAGATCCTCAACAACGATAACTTGATCACCTTTTTTATAGGCTCCTTCAATTTGGTTGCCTTTGCCATGGTCTTTTTTACTCGACCTTACATAGCCACATGGTTTCTCTAAGAAATGTGAAAGCAAGACGGCATGAGGTATCCCTGCAGTTGCTGTTCCAAAAAAAGTATCAATGGGAATATTAGGTCATTCTTCATTAATTAAGTTAGCCAAACCTTCCACCACACGAGTTCTTACATGGGGGTAACTCATAATTAAACGATTATCAATATAAATTGGTGATTTTATTCCTGAGGCTCAAGTAAATTGGTTTTGCGTATTAATATTAATCGCTTTAATATTAATTAAATCTTGAATAAGAGTCTTTTTCGTATCCTTACTAATTATTTTCATTTATGAACTCCTTGATTATGGTCTTATAAGTTTGATAAGGGTCTAGGCTTTGCGTAATAAGTCGACCCACGACTAAGAAATCTGAACCTCATTCGGCTGCTTGACGCGGAGTAGCCACACGCTTTTGGTCACTTTGTTGGTTTGTCCCCATTTGGATTCCAGGGGTGATTAGTTTTAACTTTGGATAGGTACTTTTGATTACTTTTGCTTCGCGAGGAGAACAAATAAGACCATACAAATTACTTCGAGCTGCTAAACCAGCAAGATTAAGCGCTAATCCATTACTTGAAAGTGCGGGATTTTGAAAGAGAGTTTGCACATCCTGGTCATCAAGACTTGTTAAAACACTTACCCCTAGAAGTTTCATGGCTAAATTTGGAGCTTCTTGTGCTAATAAGTCTAAGCTTTTTTGTCCTGCCGCTAAGTGAATTGTTAAAAAATCAACTTTGTATTGGTTAAGGGAGTGTAGAGCCTTAAGCATGGTTACAGGAATATCATGCAATTTTAAATCTAAAAAAATGGCATGACCACGATTTTTAAGTTCTTGAATGATTTCAAAGCCAACCCCATAAACCAACTCCATACCTAATTTTAAAAATAATTTTTCTGAGGGAGGAAATTTTGCTAAAAAGTTATTTAGCTCTATTTTCGATTGAAAATCGCAAGCAATGATAACTTTAGGCGCTGATTTGTCTAGGTTCATGAGCAGCTCCAACAATTTCTTGAATATTATTTAGGTTGTTTTCTTGGCAATATTGTTGCAAACCAGTTTTGATTTCCTGAATTAAATTTGGTTTTTGGAAAAGGCCAGTCCCAATACCAATTATTGAAGCTCCAGCCATCATAAATTCAATTGCATCTTCAGTAGAAGTAATTCCCCCCATGCCGATAATTGGGATATTAACCACTTGAGCGACTTGGTAAACCATTCGCACGGCAATTGGCTTAATCGCAGGTCCACTTAGGCCCCCAATACCGTTACCAAGAACTGGCTTTTTAGTCTTTATATCAATGTGAAGAGCTGGAATTGTATTAATTAAACATAAAGCGTCGGCTCCTTCATCTTCACAAACTTTTGCAAAGGCTTGAATATCGCTTACTGATGGCGATAATTTTACGATTAATTTCTTTTTCGTTAAAACTTGGCGAACGGCACGGACCGTTTCTCGAGTTAAATCTAAATTAGTCCCAAAGAGAATTCCGCCCTCTTTTACATTAGGACAAGAAATATTTAGTTCAATCAAAGCAATTTCGGCAATTTCATTTAATTTAGCGGCGAGTTGTTGGTATTCCTCGATTGTTCGTCCGCTAATATTGACCATGATAGGCACGTTCAATTGACTATAAGCAGGTACCACTTTTTCCTTAAATTCGGCAAAACCTGGATTTTCTAAACCAACTGAATTTAGTAGACCCATCGGGATTTGCGCAATCCGAGGTTGAGGATTACCTTCTCGAGACATTAGACTTAGTCCTTTAGTCGTCAAAATGCCTAATTCATTAATTGAATTAATTTTTTTATAAGCATCTCCATAACCAAATGTTCCGCTTCCTACTGTCAAAGGGCATTGCAAATCAAACCCTAAAAAATTCGTTTTTAACATATTAAATTCTCCTTCACAAAATTCTTTCTTATTACTTTTATATTGTCTTCAAACGTTGTTTCATACATTTATGGCATTCTTTTCAAGGACAACCCTTCGGACGTGTATAAGCAGATTGCACAGTAATTTTATGTTTCTCTCCTAGACGGGCTATTTCTTCTAGAACCGGATTGGGCCCACAAGCAATGATTGAATCAACTGTTTTGGCTTCATCGGTTACTAAATAGTTTTCTAAAGCTTCCAAAACATTTTGCTTAGGACCACACGATCCATCATCGGTAACAATTTTGTAATTAACATTTTTCGGAAACAATTCTAAAATTTTCAAGAAGTTTTCACTTCGAGCTCCAATTAACACTTCGAAATCTTGGTGATGGCGTTGTAAAACTTCCACAAGGCATTTCATCGGTGCCAAGCCCACTCCAGCCCCAACAATTAAAGTTTTTTTGTTTTGACCATAATGAAACCCATCGCCACAAGGCCCTTCCATTCAAACATCATCACCAATTTTTAATTGTTCCGCCATATAATGAGTACCCTCCCCACGTAGTTGGTAATAAACTTGCACCGTTTCTTCAGAAGGATTAATTCCAAAAAAACTGAACGCACGAGGGCTTGTAAAATGCGACGCTGGAAAAATATTCATATATTGACCAGGGTGGGCTAATTGACTAATGATTGGCGCTTTGAATGTCGCTAAATATAAGTTCGGAGCAACACAGTCATTGCTAATTAATATAGTTTTTTCGCGAATTTTCTCTAACATTTTCAGTTTCTCCTTTTAGATAGTAAATTTTGCCATGTTGCACATTGGCTCATGGTCAACCAAATAACTCTTGGTTTAAAAATGGGGTGTTATGTGATTTAGAGTGAAGTTTTTCGGCCAAAACTGGTTGGCTTTCTGCCAAATCTAAAATTGTAAAAGTTGCCTCATTACCAATATTCAGGCTAATATCTGAATGATTAATTAATTTAGCGGGTTTAATACTCATGGCTTCTAGAATTATTTCTAAGGGCACTTGCTTAGTTTTGACTAAATGGGTGTAAAGAAGTGGAAAGGCGAATTCCAACCCAATAATTCCCATCGTTCCTGTGGCAAAGCCCGCTTTTGATATAGCTTCATGAGGGGCGTGATCTGTAGCGATTACATCGATAATCCCTTCATTTAAGGCTTGAATTAAACTTTGACGATCAATCGCTCTATTCAAGGGTGGATTCATCATAAAGTTCGCATCATCTTTGTGAATATCTTCTAGACTTAGAACTAAGTGATGAGGAGTTACTTCAGCAGTAATTTTGGAGTTTATTAGACGAGATTTTTTTAATAAATCGACACTTTTTTGTGTTGATAAATGACAAAGATGATAAGGTAATTGGTGCTTCAAAGCCAATCCCAAGTCCCGACTTAAAGGGTTTGATTCATAATCATCATCAACCCCTTGAAGACCAAATTTTTTTGCTACTTCTTGGCGCAAGATTTTTGTTTCGCTTACCAATTTGTGACGGCTATCAACATGCAAACTAACCAATTTCTCATTATTCGCTCCAAACCGAAGAATCGCTTCCAGCATCTGGTGATTAGCCAAATAACTCCCATCATCACTAAACCCAACCACCATATTATTTAGACTTTCTCAATCAGTTTCTTCTTCGCCAGCCAGATTTTTTGTAATTGCGCCAAAAAACTTAAGGTTGATAGGGGCTGTTCTAGCCTTTTCCATGAGGGGCTGTAAAATATTAAGATTATCAGTTGTTGGAGTTGTGTTTGGCATCAAACAAACAGTTTGATAGCCACCATATAAAGCAGCCATTGCTCCCGAAAGAAGATCTTCTTTATTAGTTTGACCTGGTTCGCGAAAATGGGCATGGAGATCGATAAATCCTGGAGTAATAAGGCTTCCGTTCGGTAAGGAAATTATTTCCCCAATCAATTGCGGCCCAATCGCCACAATTTTGGTATCAGTAATTGTTAAATTGGTTGTTTCAAAGTTTTGGTTACGATAAATTAAGGCATTAGTAAAAGTAATTGTTTTGACCACTTTAATTTTGTTTCCCTTGATCAGAAATAGCGCGATTAATTAGAGCCATCCGTACAAATACTCCGTTGCTCATTTGGTCAAATATTTTTGATTGGCTACATTCCACAACTTCGTCGTCAATTTCTATCCCGCGGTTAAATGGAGCTGGATGCATAATAATAGCGTTTGGTTTCATAGTTTCAACTAATGCTTTTGTTAATTTATAATTTTTTAGATAATCAAGATGATAGTTTTCTTGTTCAGCAAAGCGTTCAAATTGATAGCGTAATAGCATCACGACATCCATGTGAGGTAAATCAGTTTTGAAGTTAGCTTTTTTAATGCCATTAACGTAAAGTTCGTCAATGCTGGCTCCAAAGACCTCCATACCAAGTTTCTGCATGATTTTCATGTTCGTTTTGGCCACTCGGGAGTATTTCAAATCTCCAACAATCATCACTTTCAAACCTTCAAAGTGACCAAAGTGTTCTTTGATTGTTAACAAATCTAATAAACTTTGGGTGGGATGATTTCCTGAACCATCACCCCCATTTAAAATTGGAGTTTTGATTTTATTTTCTCAGGTTTTATAATATTCATTTTCTGGATGGCGGACCACCATCGCATCAACTCCTAAGGCTTCAAAGGTCTTGATTGTATCGTAAAGACTTTCTCCCTTTTTTGTGGAACTTACTTTTTCATTGAAATTTAAGGTTTTGCAACCTAGTTTGTGAGCCGCCACATCAAACGAATAATGGGTTCTTGTTGATGGTTCAAAAAAAAGGTTAGCTACAACTTTTTCCTGATGATAATTAACTATTTTTTCAGCCTTTTTAAAAGCTAATGCTTCATTAAGACATTGGTTAACATCCTCTTTTGTCCAATCATCCAAATTAAATAAACTTTTATTCATTTTTTCTTCCTCTCTTCATTGCTCGCTTTTCTTTGCTTTGCTTTATTTTGTTTCGTGCTTCTTTAGCTTTGTTTCTTAGACAAAGACCCGATTTCAACTTTAAAAAAACCTATTTGTTAAGTCGATGACTTAACAAATAGGTTTTAAAATTTGATTGTGAATGTTTATTAAAGAGGAAACAAAAAGACCGAAAAACGTTTTTTTCCAAATATTTTCTTTTTTAAGAAAAACGGTAATTTTTTTGGTCATTTTTCAACCCCCATAATATTAGACACTATAATACCAGTTTTAGTCAAGAAAATAAATAAAAAAAACAATTTTATTTATTTTTGGGAGTTTATTGATAGTTAATGAGACTTGCTTGGAAAGTTTTTCTCATGTTCTTTTTCCGGATTATCGATTTCTCTAATACCTTTGACCAATTCCAAACTAACTTCCACCAAAACATAAAGACTTGTAAAAAGGCCAATTACAGCAAACGTTGGAGCCGTTAAAGAATTAACAGAAATTAAAATGGAAGTAATAAAAAGCATTATTAGAAGACCCTCTAAAAGAAATAAACGATGGGCCAAGGGGGTAATCGTGTGTTTTTCTCAAACATTAACTATGTTAGCTAAGACTCAAACGATAGATAACAAATTAAAAATAACCATTACCAAACCAAGGCCTAAAGCAGCGCCAGCATCTAACTTATTAGCTCCCCACAGGGCAACGTAAATAATATTACATACTAACCAGGCGATTTGCGAAGCGAGGAAAAGAGCTCTTAATGACGGAGTCGATTTTAAAAGCGAATTAAAATTGAAAAAATAGTTGAAAATTTTATGATGTTTTTTTGATTTTTTCCGTTCATCAATAATTTCTAAGTCATTAAACTCTTGGGTTTTTAAAACGGCTGCCAAATCATGAAAGCCTTCAACAATAAGGGTTTCTGCTTGGTCAACAAAATGTAACCCCGAATCAAGATCTAAAGTTTCAAAAGTTCAACTTTGGTTATTGGTTACAATATTAATTCTTAAGATTTGACTATTACCCTTGCTTCTTTTTCCGTTGATAATTTTAATGTCATCAAAATTAACCATTTTGGGAGTTCCACGTCATTTCTCATCATCCAAAAGTGACTCGACTAAAATAATTTCGCGATTGGTTAATAAAATTACCCACCAAATTTCACTTAAAGTCCCATTGCTTTTGACTTGATTTCCATAAGTTAACGAAATAATTTGTCGACCACGAGGCAAAATCTCGCTCGCTTCTTGGATTAATTGGTCAAGAATTGATTCTTGTTGAAAATTATGAATTCATTCATTCTTTTTTAATTGTTGTTCAATTGTACGATAGCTCATAGAGACCTCCTAAAGTAATGGCGTGATAATATTCAAAGTTTGGATAAAGAAACGATAAGACCTTTTGTGTTCACTTAAAGGCCTCTTGGTGTAGAGATGCGATAAATGGAAATCATGCTCAAACTTCTTAGTTAGTTCTTTATTAAATTCACGCGATTTAATTAAAGCCATTGTTTGTTGGTCAGAAAAGAAAGCACGAAAATCTAAATTAGTTGAACCAACAAACGAGATTTCATCATCAAAGAGAAAAGCTTTAAAGTGACTGAAGGTATTATTTAATGTATAGATTTTAGCACCAGCATCATATAACTCTTGCGTTCAATATTTTGAAACATTGAGTAAATATTGTTTATCGCCTTTACCCGGTAATAATAAACGCACATCAATTCCAGAACGAGCACTTGAGGCTAAGGATTTAATTAATTCTACAGGAGGAACAAAATAAGGGGTTGCTAACCAAATTCGTTTCTGGGCACTATTAATTAAATTTAAAATTAAGTCCAAGTGCATTGGGGTTGGATGATTAGGTCCTGATGAGACCACCTGCATCAAATCATGGCGGCCAGTCGTTTTTGGTTTAGCAATGCCAAGACTCGGCTCTTGATCAATTAAAAGTTTTTTCGTATAAAACAACCAATCCGAAACGAAAATTTTTTCTAATCCTTGGAGTGCATCGCCCTCGATTTTAATCATTGAGTCATTCCAAATACCAAATTTAGGACTTAGGTTGATATATTCATCGGATAAATTAATCCCTCCCAAAAAGCCAACTTCACCATCAATTGAAATATCCTTGCGGTGGTCACGATAATTCATAGTTCAGTTTATAAAAGGCAACTTAACAGGTCCAAAGGGCACTACTTGCGCTCCCGCTTCTTTGAGTCTACGTTTCATTTCGCTAGTAAACTTTCCATAACAACCAAAGAAATCATAAAGAAAATAAACACGTACTCCCGCATCTAAACGTTCCTTTAAAACTAACTCAAGATTTCGGTAAAGCTCCCCATCGTTCACAATATAGATATTCAAAAGAATATAGTTTTTAGCCTTACTCATTTCCCGTAAAACTGTTGGTCAGGCAATATTGCCGTTGGGTAATAAATCAATTTGCGTATTTTTATAAATTAAGTCCGCCTGTTGGTTAAGACTCATCATAAAAGCACGTTTGTATTCAGGAATGTCTTTATCGATGATTGGTAATGTCGTTTGCTTCATTTCTTTCATAATTGGACGTTCACGGAAATCCGAAAAGTTTTTGTAACGATAATCACGTGTGGTTTTGTAATGATAAGTACGACCAAAAAAGAGGTAAGATCCTAAACCAATAATGGGCATAAAAATAATGAAAATCGCTCAACGAATTCGAGTTTCAACACGACGATGTGGATTAAATAAAACTACAAAGGCCCAAATGATTGATAAAATTTCAACCCCTAACAAGGTTCAAAGAAAAGTAGGCGATAATAAAACGGAAAGTAACGTAATGGCAATAATGTAGGCCGAGAAAAGAAAAATTAGAGAAAATAAGGCCACAATATGCTTTTTCATTATGTACGTTGCTCCACTTCTAATTTGTGATAGTTTACTTGACTTAATCATTTATTTGTTTTAATTACAAATAAGTTGAAAAATTCTGGGGTGATTTTTTGAATTGCCTCAATCATCTTTTCTTGCGCCTTAAGTTTGGCGCAAAAGACTAAATAATTTGGGTTAATAGTTGTTTTATTTGAATAATAACCTAAATTTAGATACATCGCTAAATAATAACCATATTCATAATATTGATAATAATTATCATCGTCAATAAAGGGACTGGCAAAAGTTGAAGCAAGCATTGAATAAATATGATGAAAAGAAAAATAACGAGTTATTTCCTCAGGTGTAAAATGGAATTCTCTCGCAAGATTTTTCTCCAAATTATCAGGAATTAAAATCAAGTGATATTCATCAAGATTTGCTTCAATTTTTTTGTTTAGAACCTTCATATCTTCTTTGAGTCCTGTTTTTGTTGCTAACTGATAAAGTTCACTTGTCAACAAGCGAATGATATTCATTTGGTTAACAAAATGAACTTCCTTTAGTTTTGCTAATCTTAATAAAAAATCAAGGTTTTTAATAATGATATTCTTTTGGTCACTGGCCGGATTTTTAACAAATTCTTTGGTTTTCAAATCGTTGTGAAGCAAAAAATTGCGATAAATTCGCTTCTGGTTTTTCAAACGATGCCCACTTCTTTTAAACTCTTTAGTCATTAAATTCTTACCTTTCCCCCTTATTTTACTATTTTTCCCAAAATAAAAAAAAGAGCGCTGAATCAGCGCCAAAATTTATTTGCCTCGTGAGAGCATTGGAAAGAAGAAATTAGGTGAGGTATTTATTTCACCAGAAATAACTTTAATCATCAATGATCCCAATTCCGGGCCGTAATTAGTAATTGGTTCCGATGCTTCATGATGATAAACATCTCCAAGTGAAGTTGGAGGCATGAAACCAAATTCAATTTTTTTAATATTTGCTGGGACAATTGTTTTTAGTAATTCGTCCCAATCAATGTAACATTTTGAGTGCACGCCAATTAATTTAAAAACATCCTTATCAATAGTAAAAATAACATAGACATCTTTTGACGGAATGTAGTAAACATTCCTACTAAAATATTTAAGAATGTTGTAAATCTTAATTGAGGCATCACCGCTTGTTGAAAGGGTTGGTGATAGACGTGCCGAATGTTTGATATTTGCCCAAAGGTTTCGCAATTCCTTTGTCGAAGTAGTATCGATTCTTTTAGCAATCAAACTTGTTGGCCCTGATGTTTCAGATCAGTTTTTACATCAGCGGCAATCGATAATATTTGCAAAGCCGACTTCGTCATTTAATAAGTTATTAATCAATGGATCGTAAGAATAAATGAGATCAACAAGGTCGTCATACTTTGCCAAAACTTTTTGAATTAAAAGTTTGTCAAGACCTTGATTTTTGTAGTCATCGTTCACCAAGAGTCCTATCAATTGCACTGCTTGATAGCGAACTTGGTTTGCATAAACATACAATCGTACTATACCTAGATTAGCTAAAATATCGCCATTTTCATTAACCAAGGCAAAGGGAATGTAATTTTCGTCTCATTTGCTTCGTGAGATTCAAGATTCATAAGATGATTTGGCTGCTTCCTTTTTAATTAATGTCATCAACTCGTTGCCATAATGCTTGTTGCTTCTATAATCAAAAATCATTTCATAATCAGCCATAGATAAACCTCTTTTTTTGTCTATGTCATTTTAATTTTAAACAAATAATTCCTCCTCCAAGAAAAAAGTTTTCATCAACGAGAAAAATTTTTCACGCTAGGCCTAGAAAACCTAATAATTTAGAAAAATATAATAAAAAAGCTCGCTGGGAGCTTATTTGCGAATTCATTGTTGAGTTAATTGGTTAAAAATTCGCGAAGGTTTCGCATTGTTTTGACAATTTTCATTATCGGGAAAAAAATAAATTTCCGAAAAATTATTTTGAATTGTTTTTTTCTCAACAATCGTTGGTTCTTGATGAAAATTCACTGAGGTAGATCATAAAGGACCAAGAACTTTAATAATTTTTTGAATATCAGGACGCTTAACAATTCTAACGGCTAAAGTGCCACTATCATCCAAAAGGGGACTAATTACTGTTGTTGGTTCTGGAGTTAATAAAAGTTCCCTTGTCATCTTTGTTAATTTAACATGTTTCTCCACTTGCTCTAAATTAGCAAAAAGCGCAATTAGGGGCTTTTCTAGAGGGGCTTTTTTAAAATGATTTATTTTTTTTGCTCCTTGAGGAGTCATTGTTGTTGAAAAACCATATACGGTGTCCGTTGGAAGAATTACAATTTCATGAGCTCTTAATTTTTGAATTGCTATTTCAATCTTCTTAGTATCAAGCATTATTCTTTAAGTTCTCCTTCAATTTTCACAAACCTTCATTTGCCTGCTCAATCTTGAAAAAAAGTTATGTTACTTCCCTTTAACCATGATGTACGAAAAATTATTTTTTCAATCTTTTCTTTTTGGTCATAGCCAAATTCCAACAATAAGGCAAAAGGTTTGCCTTTATTAATAATTTTAAAAACATCTCGGAAAAGAATTTCATAAAAATATAGGGGTTGAGAAAGGTCGGGGGGATAAAGGGCCATTTCCGGCTCAAAAATTGTGGAAGCCCCAACTTCTTTATCAGTTTTATCAACATAGGGGGGGTTGCAAGTAATTAAATTATATTTTTGGTGATTTTCTAAACTCGGTTCAAGAAAATCACCAGTTAAAAAAGCAACATCGAGGTTTAATTTTTGAGCATTTTTCGCAGCTATTATTTGAGCTGGAGCAGATAAATCACTTAAGGTCACTTGGCAACCAGGGTGATTCATTTTAATTGTCAAACCTATGATTCCTGAACCACTGCAAAGGTCGAGAACTTTGCAATCAGGATATTGTTTTAATCATTTTGTAGCTTCTTGAACTAATAATTCGGTTTCGTCACGGGGAATCAGGACCGATTCATCAACATAAAAATCATGACCTAAAAAGGTTTTGTTTTTAGAAATATAAGCAAAAGGATAGCCTGAGAGTAGCAATTTATAAATTTCTGCGAATTTTGCCAAATTTGTCATTGGTTTTTCCCAATTTTCGATTAATCAAGTTTTATTTTCACCACTTAAAAATTCCAAAATTTGGTAAATTAAACCGTCATTAAAATCACTAAAAGTTTTTTTTAATTCTCAAAAAGCTTTTTGATAAGTCATTAATTATCTTGCAATTGCGCTTCCACTTTTTGGCGCTGGTCATCATTTACCAAAGCAATAATAAATTCGTCCAATTGCCCTTCCATCACTTGATCCAATTTATTTAAGGTTAAACCAACACGATGGTCAGTAACCCGATTTTGAGGATAATTATAAGTTCTAATTTTTTCACTTCGTGCACCCGTACCAACAGCACTTTTACGAGCGGAAGAAGCTTCTGCTTGTTGTTTAGACACTTCGTATTCATAAACTTTCGCTCGTAACATTTTCATTGCTAAATCTTTATTATCAAATTGACTTCGACCATCTTGTGACGCAGTAACTATTCCAGTGGGAAGGTGCGTAATTCGAACGGCCGAATCAGTGGTATTAACGTGTTGACCGCCCGCTCCGGATGAACGATAAGTATCAATTCTTAAATCAGTTGATTTAATTTCGATAGCCACCTCATCCATTTCCGGCAGAACCGCTACTGTCGCAGTCGAAGTTTGGATGCGTCCTTTAGCTTCTGTTTTAGGAACCCGCTGAACCCGGTGACTTCCTGACTCAAATTTTAATTTTGAATAAACATGGTCTCCTTTAACCATAAAAATAAGTTGTGAATAGCCCCCAGCTTCTGATGGTGAGGCTTCAAGAACTGAAATTTTTCAACCTACTTTTTCTGCATAAAGTTTATACATTCGATAAAGATCACCCGCAAAAATATTGGCCTCATCGCCGCCAGCGGCTCCCCTAATTTCTACGATAACGTTTTTGTCATCATTCGGGTCTTTTGGAATTAACATTTCCTCAATGGTTGCTTGGATTATTTCCAAATCAGCTGAAGTGGTTTCAATCTCTAATTTTAGGAGCTCAATTAATTCTTTGTCCTTTTCTTCTAGCAAACCTTTTTTGGCCATCTCCAAAGCGGCCTCGTTTTTTTGGTACTCTTCAAATTTGGTTACTACCGGTTGTAAATTGGCACGTTCTTTGTTGAGTTCAGTCATTTTTTTAATATTCGTGGCGATTGCATCACTTTGAAGTTCGTCATCAATTTGTTGAATGCGACGTTGCATAGTTTGCAAAGCCTCAAATGTTTTTATATTCATTCTAGTTTATTATCCTTTCTACTTTGCTTGCTGATAACAATTCCGGCAACGAGCTTCGTAACTTTCGCTACCATCAACAAGAATCAGGGGATCGTTTTTACTAGCTGCTTTGCCTTTAACAAGTCGTTGAGTTCTTGTTGCTAAATTGCCACATTGGTGACAAATAGCTGTTAATTTATCAACATATTCAGCAAGTACTAGTAAACGATCGACATTTTGAAATGGGTCAGCCTTGAAATCACGATCCAAACCGGTAGTGATGACAATTAAACCTTGGTTAGCCAATTCCTCGATAAAATCGACAACCGTCTCATCTAAAAATTGTACTTCATCAATGCCAACCACGTCAATTAATTGTTTAGAATTTTCAACTTCGAAAATAGCTTGCATTTCTTGAACAGAAGCAACTGGGTAACAAGTAAAAGTGGTACCATTATGCGATGCTACCGCCTTTTCTGAATAACGCTTATCAATTGCTGGTTTAAAAGCAATGACATTATTTTTAGCGTAACTATGGCGACGAAGACGACGAATGAATTCTTCAGTTTTGCCAGCAAACATGCAACCGGTAATTAATTCAATTCAACCAATTTTTTTGGCTGTTCTTTTATTAGTAAACTGTCTAGCTTGTACCATGCTTTTTAGACTCCTTATTTTCTTGGGGCTGATGAATAGTTTTTTTCGATTGAGTGTCAGTTTGAACGATTAGGCTATTTAAATCATTCACTAATGTAGTTACGTTTTCTAGCGTTTCCAATTTAGCTCCAGCAGCCAGTTTGTGACCACCACCATGATATTTTTGAGCAATAGAGGCAACGTCATATTTTCGCGATCGTAAAGAAACTTTGAGATCATTTTTTCACTCAACTACCAAAACTCAGATTTTTATTTCTTCAATACCCGACATAATTGATAGGGCACTTTTTATTTGTTCATAATTTAGCTTCCGGTCCTCATAATCGGAAGGAAGTAAAACTAACGAGGCTACTCCTTGCTGACTAATAGTCATCTTGTTAAAAGCATAATTTCACCATTGACGGTTTTTTAAGCAATCAACATATAGTTCATCATTAACCTTTTGGAAATTAACGCCCTTTTTATTAACAAAGGCTGCTGCTTCAAAAGTTTCTGCGTTGGTTTTCGCATGTAGAAAGCGACCAGAATCAGTCAAAATTCCTTTGTAAAGATAATTTGCCGCTTCAGGAGTCCATTTCCATTTCAATATTTGAGCTAATTGAACAATCATTTGGGCACAAGCAATTGCTGAATCATCAACAAGATTATACTGAGCATAAGGGTCGGTATCTGGATGGTGATCAATTTTAATGGTGTGAGGCATATCCGCAAATCCCTTAAAATCAAGGCGCTCTAAATTAGCGGTATCAACAGTAATTAATAAAGTTGTTGATGGATAGACCTGTTTTGACTCTCAAGCCGTACCTGGTTCAAAATCTTTGTTTTTAGTCAAACGATCACCAACAACATAAATCTTTTTCCGAGGATAACTGGCCTTTAATAAATA
Source organism: Entomoplasma freundtii (assembly GCF_002804205.1). Lineage (GTDB taxonomy): Bacteria > Bacillota_I > Bacilli_A > Mycoplasmatales > Mycoplasmataceae > Williamsoniiplasma > Williamsoniiplasma freundtii. Next base: position 111,848 of record NZ_CP024962.1, on the reverse strand, counting down.
AGCCAAGCCAAAGGCACTTCCATCTGCATCTCAATCAGGATGTTGGTGTTTCGCAATAATTATTGGGTCTGCTTTTTTAATGGCCCGAGCCAAAATTTTAGCTGCTTTTTTTTCAATCATTATTTAATTACTCCTTTAAATTATTTTGCATTTTTATAAGTTCACAATTGCTCGGTTTTCAATAAAAATAACGCGTTCTTTATTGGCCTCTAAAATTTCTGAACTATAAAAAACAAGTTTAACCCCACTCTTAGTAACTCCTAAAATCATGTGCCGATCTAAAAACTTAGTTTGCGACTTAGTTTTAATAATCATTGGCAACATTGTTGTTTTAATTACTTCCGTGGGCGGTTCCAATTGCACCAAAAATGGGTTCACAAAAACTTTGTGACTTGGCGTTGGTTTCAATTTCGGTAGTTGCCAAAGCGTATTCCCAATTGCCACTCCGCCTTCAGTACTTAAATAATTAAATGTATTTCAGGAAGTTGGTAATGATTCAGTAATTTTTTTGGCATTTAACTTGGCTATAGTAGGTGGTTGGAGAGCTTTAAGTTCCCGATCAGCATTTAGACCGTAAACATAATTACCTCAATCGGTAATAGCAGCAAAATCACCTGTCAAATTAATAAACGTTAGGTCTGGATAAACCCGATTGAGGTTTTTCATTGTATTCATCAAAGCCCGATAATCGTTTTTTGTTAATAAGTTAAAGACATCTTGAAAAATAATATTATTCTTTTTCAAATTCATTGCTCGTAGAAGCTTGATATAAATGATATTTAAGGATGATAATTTAAAACCATTTTTAAGATACCAATCAAATTTAATATTCAAATGGTCCAAGTTTTCTTTTGTTTGGATAACTGCTTGTTGATAAATTCCTTTAATTTCCTGACGATAATGTTTTTTTAGTAATTTAAATTCTTTAGCATCACCAATCCGATTCGAGCCACCTAGAACTTTTTTGTGATATTGATGAGTTAAAAAAATAAGGCGACGACGAACTAAGGCGCCTTCCTCTGGTAAAGTAACATAAAAAAAGTCTTGTTGCGATTTTTCAAAGGTGGTTGTAATATCTTTAATAATTTTTTCTCAATTTTCAGTTTGAGTTTTCAAGGTGGCTTGAACATTTTTTGGCACTTTATGTTCTTGATGATATTTGTGTAGTTCAAGCATGATTTGTTTGCGAATTTGACGCGCAATTCTTTTTTCTTTAAACAGTAAAAAACGTAAATCGGCGATTCGGATATTAATTGTTTTTAAACGTTTTTCCACCATGAAATAGGGTTGGCGATAAGTAAATTTATAACGAATTTTATTAAGTGACTTATTTGATGATTTTTCAACATTATACTCGCAAGGACATGAATTTCTTAAATCTTTAAATGAGTAAACTTGATCTCAAAGGGCTTGAAAAAATGTTAACAAAAGATTGTTAACAATAATTTTTAAGGACAATGAAGCATATTCGCGAACTAAAACTTGGATTTGAGTATAGTAATCACCGAATAGTTTATTGGTTTGATGATGATTAAATTCTTTAATTTTGTTTTGAAAATTTCGTACTAACGATTTTTCGATTTCAGTCAAGTCATCAAGAAAAAGCGAAATTACTTTGTCGAGTTCACGTCGCAAGTCCATATCACTGAGATCGTTTCGAGAGTCAGCAAAGGAAAGATAATTATACTTTTTATCATTTTTCTTTAAACGAGCTTGGCGAATAAATTTAATATCAAATAATTGTGAAGACGTCAAAATTACTCGAGGAGGGATTAAACGCTCAAGTCATTTATCGGTTTTGATAAATGCCACCTTTGACTTCACAAAACGCCCACCAATTAACTCATTACCATCAATCCGAAACCGACCATGCGCTAATTTTTCATTGCCTTTTAAAACATTAGTAATAAAACGACGGTCTTTTTTGGTTGGCAAATAAAGGTTAGTTAGTTCTTTACTTTGGGCATTAAAGTTTACCAACTTCACATCGGGCTTTTTGTTTGTAAAGGTTAAGTTTTCCAACTTATAACTCATCGAAAACCCCCAATACCTTTATTTTAAAGGTTTTTGGCAAAAGAAAAAGGCACCGCGCGCCTTCCTCTAAATTTTCTTAATTATTTTTTCTTGGCAACATTCTTCGCTTTTTGTTCAGCTGACGCTTTTGCAACATTAGCATGCAATGAGTCTTTCTTAGCAAATTTTGCTTTGAATTGTTCGGCACGACCAGCTGTATTGGCAAATTGTTGGTTTCCAGTATAGAAAGGATGACAATTCGAACAAATATCTAGACGCACTTCTTGACCTTTTGTGCTTCCACTAATAGTGACATTTTCGCAAGTTGTACAAACGAATTTGGCATCATCTCAATATCTGGGATGAATATCTTTTTTGGGCATAGAATCCTTCTCCTTTCCTATGTTTCAAATGATACTTCCAAAGTACCAATATATTATAGACCAAAATTAGAAAATAAAATAGATAAAAAATCGGGCTTTTTACTACAAAAGGAATAAAAAAATAGGTCAAAGTGACCTATTTTTTTATTCTCTAACCAAATTTAAATTAAAAGTGGAAAAACTATTTTTTTACTAAATCAGCTTTCCCTTTTGACCCAAATCAAGTAATCAAATGTTCTGTTTCACGTTCTAAAGCTTCAGTTCCTGGTCGTAATAATTTTCTTGGATCATAACCCTTAGCTTTACGGTCTTCATCCTTACCTTCCATAATGTAATTACGAGTTGCTTGTTGGAAAGCAAGTTGTAATTCGGTATTGATGTTTAATTTAGAAATTCCCATTAAAATTGCTTTTTCAATTTGTTCTTGAGGGATTCCACTTCCACCATGAAGAACCATTGGGAAATGAGTCTTGTCTTGGATTTTATTTAAAGTTTCAAATGAAAGTGATTCTCAATTTGATGGATAAATTCCGTGGATGTTTCCAATTCCAGCTGCTAAGAAATCAATTCCTAAGTCAACCATTTCTTTGGCTTGTTGTGGATCACCTAATTCACCATTTCCAACTACTCCATCTTCTTCACCACCAATAGTTCCGATTTCAGCTTCTACCGATACTTCGTGGTCTTTAGCAAATTTAACTAATTCTTTGGTTTGTTCGTAGTTTTCTTTTCATGGTAAATGCGATCCATCAAACATTACTGATGAATAACCAGCTAAAATACATTTTTTAGCCATTTCAATTGATTGACCATGGTCAAGGTGAAGAGCTACTGGAACAGTGATATTCATATCTTCTAAAAGACCGTTAACCATACCAACAACAACATTCACTCCTCCCATATATTTAATTGCCCCTTCACTAGTGGCAAGAATTACTGGGGTATTAGTTTTTTGAGCGACAGTTAAAATTGCTTTTGCTCATTCAAGATTGTTAATATTAAAATGTCCGATTGCAAAATGGTTTTTGTAGGCTGCATCAACCATGTTTTTAGCATTAACTAATCTATTGCTATAAATTTTTGGCATTATTTCTCCTTCTTTAACCAATTAATTATAACTCGCATTAACCAACTTGAAAATCGAATTTCGCGCTTCAAAAGTGATTAAGGCGTGAAAGAGCTAATAATTTCCTTTTAAAGGGTCTTTATCATCTTCATCATTAACGCTTAGCGATTATCTAGACATTTTATTTTTTTATTATAAAATGGTTTCAAGGAGTCGAAATCCTCCTTATATAAGCCACAACGTTGTTTTTGGAAAGGGAACTTTTCTCTTACCTAATTTATTGTAAACTCTTGGTTTTAGTCCTGATAAACCTCATTTCCAAGAATATTTATCGCTCGATTAATTAATGTCTTCTTTGCCTCGCCGACAAAGAATTTTAAAAAACTCACGCTTTTAAGCGTGAGTTTTTTCTTTTAATTTTGGTTTTGTTTCTTGTTTAATTATGGCCTCAATAAACCCTTTGAATAACGGGTTAGGGCGATTAGGACGACTAGTGAATTCTGGATGGAATTGAGCTCCAATAAAGAAATCATTTTGCGGTAATTCCATAACTTCAACCAAGTTTGCCTTTGTTTCATCATAAACTCCGGCAAAAACAACTCCTGCCTTCGTTTCAAAATCTTCACGATATTGGTTATTAAATTCGTAACGATGGCGATGGCGTTCATCAATAGCGGTTTTTCCATAAAGATGAGCAGTTTTAGAATGAGGTTTAAGTTTGGTTGTCATTTTACCTAAACGTAACGTTCCCCCAGAAGCCTTACGGTCAATACCCTCAATAAAATCAAAAACTGGGTAAGCGGTTGTTTCGTTAAATTCTGTCGAATTTGCATGATCATAATTTAAGACATTACGGGCAATTTCAATTGCAGCAATTTGCATTCCCAAGCATATTCCTAAATAAGGAATATTTGTTTCTCGTGCGTAACGGGCTGCTAACATCATTCCTTCAACACCACGATTACCAAATCCACCAGGCACTAAAATCCCTTTAGAATCTTTTAACTTGGTTTTATAATTTTGGGGTGTTAAATCATCGGCTTGAACTCATTTGATGACTAATTTTCGCTTGAAATTTCATGCAGCCATTTTTAAAGCTTCAATCACCGAAAGATAAGCATCAGGCATCTCGATATATTTCCCAACAAAAGTTATTTCAACTTCTTCTTTTGAATTATCAATATCTTGAACAAATTCTTTTCATCTAGTCATATCTGTGGCTTTTGCTGACAATTCAAGTTGGTCAATAACAATTTGGTGTAGATTTTGTTCATACATTGCCAAAGGTACTTTGTAGATTGAATCAACATCAATTGCTTCAATAACATTGGCAACTGGAACATTACCAAATAAAGATATTTTTTGTTTGATTTCAGGACCAGTTGGTGTAACACTACGTGTTACTAAAATATCGGGTTGAATCCCTAAACTCAATAATTCCTTAATGGAATGTTGAATTGGTTTTGTTTTATATTCCTTTGAGGCGTTAATGTAAGGCACGAGACCAACATGAAGAAAAAGAACGTTATTTCTTCCTTTTTCCATTCGAACCTGACGTAAAGCTTCAATAAAGGCTTGCGCCTCGATATCGCCAACAGTACCGCCAATTTCCGTGATAATCACATCAATATTAGGTTCTTGATCCATTGCATAAATTTTAGTTTTTATTTGGTCGGTAATATGAGGAATCACTTGGACAGTCTTTCCTTCTCAATCACCACGTCGTTCAGCATCAATCACTTCAAGGTAAATTTTACCGGCTGAGACCGATGATTTTTTTGATAAATTGACATTAATAAATCGTTCATAATGACCTAAATCAAGGTCTGTTTCTCCGCCATCATCGGTGACATATACTTCACCATGTTGATAAGGTGACATTGTCCCTGGATCAACATTTAGATAAGGATCAAACTTTTGCATATAAACATTTAAGCCTGAATTTTTTAATAATCTTCCAAGTGAGCTAGCTGTGATTCCTTTACCAAGTCCAGAAACCACTCCTCCCGTTACAAATACATGTTTTGCCATATTATTTACAACTCCTTTTTAAAAATAAAATCGGTCATTTAAGACCGTTTTTTTGCCTAATTATTACAACGTTTCTATATCTTCGAAGGTTGAATCGTCCTTAGTATAGGTTTCGAATTCTCCCTCTTCTGTATCATTGTAGAATTTTGTGGTCTCATCTTCGTCAAAATCTTCATCAAGTGCATCATCCTTGAGAATGATAACATTTTTATACTGTTTTTTGATGTCTTCGAATTTGGAATTATTCCTCAATGCTCAGGCTCCGTCAGGAGTCAATGAGAACCGATTATCACAAACCAAACTACTGTAGAGACCAGCCATTAAAGCGTTTTCATTTGGGAGACTACGACCAATTTTTTGAATTACAATTTCTCATAATTCCTTAAAATCAGCCCGGTCTTTTTTCTCTTTTAAATATTCGTAAGCGATATCAATATTTGATAACTTAGTCATTTTTCCCCACCTTTTCTCTACTTACTCAAGATATATTACACTAATTCCTTAGGAAATAATAAGTTTTTTTCATTATTATTTGTGGTAACCAAATTGATTGAATTAGTGAAAACGCTTAAAGTAGAAAGTGGTTTAATTTGTCCACCTTCATCAAACCAAATAGTTTCATCTTTTTTACCAGAAAAATCGTTTTGATAGACAGTTGACCGCTTAGGTATATACTCATCAAAATAATAACGTAAATCATAGCCTTTTTGGGCTAATTGGTTTGAAATTTTCGATTTTAAGTGTGGTGTTGACTTTACGACTTTAAAAAGACCACGATTTAATAGGCGTTTTGACAAATCACTAAAGATTTGATCACTTTCTTGTGCACCATTGGCAAAAAAACTCATCATTAGGGGATCATCTAGTTGCAAGTATTTTTTAAGGGAAAGTGGTTGATCTTTGATTCGATCATCAAAATAATCAACGATTGCCAAGTTTTTAAACGAATAGTTATTGTTGGCTAACTCAAGAAAACGCTTAAATCATAACGTAAACAAAGAATCAAAGGCGATTGAAGAGGGATGATTATAAACCTGCTGATACATATGATGACGACCAAGTAAATATGATTCAATCGCATTCAATGTTTTTAATGGAAAAACGATTTTATCATCCATGATTTTGGCATGCCGAACAATTCACTTAGCATCAAGGAGAGCATAATCAACACCCGCTCCATAAGAATCACGCATTAAGTAATCAAGACGGTCGGCATCTAACTGTGAACTAACCAATAAATTTAGTACCTTATTGGGGTATTTGCCATCAATGATAGCTGCGACATCATCCGGGTTAATCTTATATTTTTTTAAAATTTTACTAATGTTACCTTTGGGGTTTTTAATAATGTCAATTGAATATTCTTCATGGTTACGAGGATTAATTTTTTCAAATGTATGTGAAAAAGGACCATGCCCAATATCGTGCATTAGTCCAGCGAGATATGTTAAACGTTTTTCAGCTTTAGAAATTTTTTGAAAATCTTGCGCTTCAAAAAAAAGATTCAAAATGTGGTAAGTTCCAATCGAATGTGCAAAACGTGTATGAGTGGCTCCAGGGTAAGCTAAACTAGCTCCTGCCAATTGTGAAACACGACGTAAACGTTGCATTTCTGGTGTATTCATTATTTCCATAAAAATTGGTTCATGGAAGTAAATATCTCCATGGACGTTATCACGAATTACTTTTTCGTACATTTCTAGCCTCACTAAAATTTTTCAAATTATTTAGAATAATTTATCTTTATCTTAAAGTAAATATTTTTCAAGACCAAATTACCCATTTAAAAATTTTAGTTTTATCGATTTTAGTTTTTTTCTTGGCACTTAAGAAAAACTAATATTTCTTAATGATATTTAATAGCGTCTTGACATCCTCCACCTTTGTTTCACCAGTAACGGGATCAATTATCGAACTATAAACATGAGGGATGATTTTTTGGACCCCAGCTTCAAGAGCACTTTTTAAGATAACTTCGAAATTTTCCAAAGTTATTCCACCAGTTGGTTCTAAGGCAAAATTATTCTTGGCACAAACTTTGGCCACTTCACAAAATTCATCCAGGTATTGTAAACCCTTCATGTTAAAGAATTTGATGGAGTTACCCCCCATATCTTTAATCATTTGGATAGCAGTGTTAATCGGCACTACCGCATCTTCTGCTTTTGAACTATTTGGACCTGTGTTAATTTTTACATATCCTATCTTGCCACTAGGAGAAACTAAACAATTAATAAAAATATCATCGTTTTTAAAGTCATCACGGGTTAAACCAACACCAGTAAATACTTGATTAGCATGATTTGGTTTTAGCATTTTGGCTAACGAAGCGACCATATAACTTTGCTTAGGATCACCCGCTCCTAAGCCAATCGAGATGTTGTTGTCTAAAGCATCTGCCCAAATTTTCATTTCACTTTTGGCTTGTGCAATCGTTTCAAAATTTTTAGAAAGTATCCCCACAACAACATGCTTTTCGGCGGCCTCATAAATATTTTTGGCATTTTCCAAGTCATTGGCTAAAACATTCAAAGCAATTTTATTGTTATATCAATTAATTTTGTTCATTTTTTTGGTCTCCTAATAATTCAATTAATCTTCTATTAATAATTCTCATCTCTTCTAAATCAATGCTTCTTAGATCAATCTCTAATAAATTTTGCTTAGCTCAATAGTCTCTCAAGTAAATAGCAATGTCGCCTTCAGATTTCAATTTTTGAGATAGTTCAATAGCATCAATTTTTGCATTGTTTTGTAGGCTAATTTTAATTCTTTGAATTTCTGGTCTTAAAGCATCAACTACAATTTCGCCTTTGACATATGGATTGTTACCAAGAATGTTCAAATAATTTATAGCTTGAATATTTTGTTTTTTATTTTGATAGTTTTTTAGAGCTACAAAAAGACCGATAATGTTTTCTTTGCCAATTTTCATCACTCTACCAATATTTTTGTGATGTTTAGTAATGTTTTCAATTAAGAGCTTCCCCCCAAAAACGATTCCTGAGGTAGGTCCCTCGATTGCTTTTGCACCTGAAAAAATTACAAGGTCAATTGCTTTTGCTGCGTATTTGAATAAATCTGATTCAGCAGCACAATCTACAATTAGGGGAATATGATGTTTCTTAGCAATATCAATCATCTCCTCTAAAGATAAAATTTGCTTTTGAATTGTGTGATGCGATAGAACATACATTAAAGCAACAGTATTTTCATTTATTTTGTACTCTACATCTTCAATTGAGCAACCATTAGCATAACCTGCTTCACTAACTTTTGCTCCAACAAGATGCAAAATGTCTTCCATCGGTGCTCCAAAATTTATGTTATGTCCTTTTAGGAGAATAATTTCTTTTTTTTGTGGTACTTGAACATTTACATCATGAATACGATCACCATAAATAAGGGCAGTAATCCCAAGAGCGATGCCAGCTGATGCTGAATTCACGATATGGGCAGCTTCATAGCCATACATTTTTGCTACTTGTTGGTCAACATTTTTTTCTAAATCTTTCATTACGAAGTAACTTTGACCTGCCGACTTCATAGCCTCACCAACATCATCACTAATTGTTGATACACCCAAGATAGTCATACGCCCATCGGCATTAATTACTTTTTTTAAATTTATTTCCTCATTAATATTCATGATGTCCTCTAACTTCTATTTTATAATTCAATGAATTCACCGTTTAAGATGACTGCTACTGGTACCACTTCTTCCTCCAATTTGATGAATTGTCCTTTAGAATCAATCTCTAATTTTGAAGTTTTGTGAATTTGGAAAAAGGTTAAATTTTTCGTTTCGTCACTAATTGTTCCAAAACCAGTCAAGTTAAAATGCTGTGCCGGATTTACTGTAACGCAATCAATAATGTCAGATCACTTCATACCTAAAGCATGCATTTTGCTCATAGTCGTGGGCAAATTCTTAACCACACCACTTTTAATATTGCCTTCGTAAATATCTGTACTAATGAAATCTGGCTTGAAATTTTTTTGCCTTAACAAAATGTTTTTAAACAAAACACTGTCGAAACTTGAAGTACCATGACCAATATCAACCTTAAGGCCTTTTTCAATAGCTTTAGTGAAATTTGGTGTAAAATCGGCATTACAAAAAAGATCATCATTTTTGCCACTAAAAACATGTGTGAGAACATCACCAGGTTGTAATTCATCAATTATTTCTACAAATGAAGGTGGTTGATTTCCTAAATGCACCATAAGGGGCAAATTAACTTTTTGCTTTCTTAAATTTTTGAAAATTTTCAACGGTTTGTTTCCATTATTGCCGACTACACTTCCGCTAATTCTAGCTTTATAACCCATAATAAAATTTTGATATTTTTCATCGTAATCAATTTTGATGTCACTTAAGTTATTTAATTCATATTGTCCAGGAATACCTAGTCGTGAAATGTTTAATAGACTACGAATATTAGTTTTCCAATTTTTTTGAATTAAAAATAATTCGTCTAGATTATCAAGGCCAACACTTCCTGCATCCATAATTAAGCAAACGCCAGTCTTAAAGCCTATTTCATCTGGCTTAGAACTCACGAAGTTATTTAGGGGGTTGCAATGTGTATGGATGTCTATCCAACCCGGACTAACAAAAGTTTCTTTACCAAAATGATATATTTTTTCATCTTCAAAATTGTCAAATATCAAACGGTTGTTATAAAGACAAAACGAATAATTATTGCCGCTCAAATCTTTTAAGTTTTTAAATAACATGATTTTCTTTCTAAGCGAAGGCTGGAACTAAACCAAACAACATCGCTCCCATAATAGCTCCACCAACAATTGGTTTCTTAATTCAAGTAAAGAGAATAGCTCCTAAACCGGCTCCTAAACCGACAAGTGGTTGGAACATCGCGGCTGAAAAAACGACTAATGGGCCAAGGAACTTTCCGGTGGCATTTCCTGCCCCAATCATAATGTCAGTTCCCAAATTAGCTGCCTCTTTTGGTTTGAAAAGACGAATAATAATTACAATAGCTCCTATTAGTACACCTCCAACCAAACCAATCAAAAAAGCGTAAAATGGATTAAACATCATAAAAGATAATTTACTCGATGAAAGGAAAATGGCCGGAATCCCAATACCAAGTCCAGTTAAAATAGCACCACCAACATCCAAAATTCCAACTAGCGGGCCTTCTAAAATTCTGGCAATAATATAGCTACTTGCAAAACCTAGGGCGGCTGTGTAATCACCTGAATCTAAGCCTTGTTTTAACATCGCAACAACAAAGATTTCATTTAAGGCTCCAACACCAAATTTAACGTACATAAATGTAGCTAAAACCACACCTGCTCCCATAACACCAACAATCACGATGAAAAATCAATCTTTTAAAAGTAATCTTTCGACTCTATTGAAAATGTTTGTGGTCTTGCTGGCGGCAAAAGGAACCAAACTCAAGTCCATATTAACTTCTGGAGCTAAACTTTCAATTTCAGATTCAATTTTGCTTTGGTAAATTAAATTTTTATTTCAATTATTTTTAGCACGGTCCAAAATTTTCTGATTTGAATTAAGTTCCGCTTTAAGCACGTTCATTTCTGAAATAAGTTTTTGATCTTTCTGATATTGTTCATAGCGATTAAATTGCCTCAAATTTTGGTTTTTAAAGTTTTGAATAACATGAACCTGAGAGTCAATTTTGGTTTTAAGTTCAATTACTTGAATTTCGCTTTTTTTCAAATCTTCTAAAGACTTAGCCAATTTTTTTTGAATTTTAGCTAGGTGAATTGTTGATTTCTTTTTCAAAAACGAATAATCTTGTTCAAGTTTTAGATATTCTGGATCAGTCTTGCTTAAATTTTGAAAATAATTTTTAAAATCTTTTTCAATTTCACCAATTGTTTCCTTTAAATAAGCAGTCTCTTCTTCCTTTGAGAGCAGAAAAGCTTCTTGTTTTTGCAATGCTCGTTTTTCTAAAATCAGTAATTTATCTACAAGAATAGTTTTATCTTTTTCTAATTTTTTTGTTTTTTTAAAGATTAAAAAATCCCGCTTTTTTTCGCCAAGGGCATAAGTTTTCGAACGAGTTCTTGCTTCTTCGTAAACCTTTTCTTTTAATTGAAATTGTTGATTTTTACGATTGAAAATCCCCTCCATTTTTTTGTGAGTCTTTTCAGAATTCTCAATACTCTTTTTGACAAAATCTAAATCAGTTTTTAGAGTACCAACTTTATGACGACTTTTTTCAATTACTACTTTTTTTTGATTTTGTTTTTTTAGAATTTTTTGGCGTACTTCACTTTTTTGATCATGATTTAAATTTTTATCAAGTTCAAGACGAAGAATAGCAATCTCTTCATCCATCTTGCCAACTTTGTTACATTGACTTGGGTTTTTATTATTTTTTAAATTATTATTCAACATTTTTAGACCTCATTAATAATTCCTGAATAGGTTGAAATTGAAATATCAAAGTTTAAAAGTGATAAGTCTGAAAAATCACAAGCAATTTTTTGCATTTCAATTGAAATATTTTTGAAATGGATAATATCTTTAAAAGTAATCCCCCGGAAATAGGCAATCAAGATGAACATCAATGAAACTAGAGTTAAAAGAAATCAAAATTGTTTCGAACGAACGCCACTATGTAATCAAGAAGACCCGACTAGGATTCCCAAAACTATTCCAGGAATGGCATTTCCTGAAATAAATTGCGAAAGGACCCCAAATAGTAAGGCCATTGTCCCAACTTTTTTACCAGCATCCATAGCGGCAATCAAGAAAATGACTGGCATTATGTAAGTAAATAATCAAGTAGCAGCTGGTGTTAAAACCCCGCTTGCCACTTCTGATAATTCAGTAGGAATCAATTTACAAATTAGTATGATTGTTGGCATCATAATTGCTCCAACAATCATACCTCCTAAACCAACCAAGGTTGGGGAACGCATAATTTGAAAATTATCCTTTTTTTTGGTAAATGTATTGGCCAAGGCAATGCCTCAATTGGGAATAATCCGATGAATTAAATCTTGGGTTAAAGCACCACTTCCAACCGCTGTGGCAGCTGCGTTAAAGAAAAAGCCCAAACCAAGAGCAACATGAGAAACCGGATCGCCATTGCAGGCGTTAATTTCACCCAATGTCCTAAATGCACCTAATCCTTGTTTATTGGGAGCATGAAACATCCTTGCTGTTCCAACTCCTGTCGCTAATCCAACCAAAGTACCGGCAAATATTGATAAAAAAATCAAACCTGTTGTAATCATGATTGATGGCTCCTTTTACTAAATTTCTGCAATAAATTTGACACGATAAAAAATACGCAAATTGATTTCTCAACTCAACGTTTTATGAGGTAAAAGACCCATAATTTTTTTTGATTTTAAATCACTAGTATCCTTCAACGGAATAACATCTATCGGTTCAAGATGAATAATGAAATTATTATGCTTATGATAGATTGATTCTTTTAATTTATCAAAAGCATTTGTATAAGCCTCTTTTTGGGTTTTCCCATGCCCAATGACATCCAAGAAATCAATTTTGGTTTCTAAAATACTATTTTCGTCACGGAAGTTTGGATTGTTTTGGTAACGTTCAGAAATTTTTAATTCTTCATTATAGATAGGATTATTTATTGTCTGTTCGTTAGTCATTGGCGTGTGTTTGCAGTCAAACTTTAGTTAACTCGCTGCCTAGTTCTTCAGTATCCATAAATCCAAAACCTAGAACTTCTATTCCATCACGAATAGCAGTTATTCCTTCACCAATAGTACGTAAATGATCGCGAGCGATGTAACCATAATCATTAGCTGCGGTAATTGCTCCTGCACCACCACTTCCACAAAAACTAATACCCAAATCTGCTTGATGTTCTTGCATCATATCACCAAGCCTCATGTCTGCCCCCATACCTTCAATAACTATGGCAGTTCCACCAACTGATTCAATTCCCCTTTGAACATTGAAACCTTGACCCATGCGGTGACCTATAACTACAACTGGTTTGTTCATATTTTCTCCTATAGCAATAACAAATGGGTGGCCACTAAAAATAACTCAATTTCTGGAACTTCAAGAATTTTATTTCCTAGATTTTGATTCATAACTTTTAAAAAATCATTAATGAATTTCTCCGCCCGAACTCAAACACTTAGAGAAATTTGTTTTTTTAAAGTTTCAGTTAATTCAATACCCACATTCTCGTTATTGAGTAAACGATTGTAAAACATTTCAATGTGGTTAATAAAAACTTTTTCTTGAGTTTCTTTAAAACTTAGATTATGCAAAACCATAATCTTTTTAATTACTTCATCAATTTTTAAATATGTCATTTTTGTTTTACCCCTACCTTGATTTTAACGTGGAGGAAATTTATCTTTTTTTAAATTAAAAAATCGATTTGTAAAAAAAATAAAATATTATTGAGGATTTTTTTACTTAATTAACGGGTTTTTTGCAATATTTTGAGGTATTTTTCAGGGTTAGACGCAATAATTTTTTCAAAAATTAAATCAAAGATGAAAATTACGCCATATCTTGGTGTTTTGGTAATTAAATAATTGTCTGAATCATATGAAAGCGAGAAATTTATTTGCGAAAGTTTTTTTAAAGTATTTTCATCATATTTTGTAATTGAATAAATTTTGGACTTTGCTTTTTTACATAGGTTAATGAATTCTAAAACGATTTTAGTTGAACCCGAAACAGATAAAGCTAAAACAATTGTCTCATTATCTACTAAAAGCGAGGCTACTCCCATATCCTCAACTTCACTAAAGAAATTAACATTAATACCCAATCTTAATAATCTTGAAGCAAACATTTTTAGGAAGGTCCCAGAATCGCCGTAACCAATGAGAATCATTTTATGAGGCTTATTTATAATATCTGAAACTAATTCGCAAATATTTTTTTCATCAATTAAATAAGCTGTTTCCAAAATAATTTCATTGATACGAGTTTGCAATTGCAAATTATTATTTAAAAATTCAAATTCTTTTACTTGAGTATTTTCCTGACTTAAAATTGCTACAAATTCCTTATATCCTGTTAGGTCAAGATGTTTACAAAACCTTGTAATTGTGGCCGGCGATGAATTGGTTTTCAAAGCTAAAATAGAAATATTAATGTCCTTAATTTTTGAATAATTTTGAAATGCAAATTTCGCAATTGGTTGATAAATATTGCGTTCACTAAAAGCCAGATTTTTTAATTTAATTAAAAGGTGTTCTTTGGTCATGATTTCTCTCTTTTTATTATTCTATCAATATCTAATTAGCAAAAAAATTAGCAAAAAAGAAGCTTTTAAGCTTCTTTTTTGCTAATTAAGGAATTCCTTTGTAGTTTCGGAGATATTTTTTAAAACTTGCTCCTTGCCCAACAAAAAGATGTTATCCGCCAAAGCAGGGCCGTGTTCCGCCCTTGTTGTGAATGAACGCAAAGGCATAAATAAATTTTTGCCTTTGCTATTAGTGGCAACTCCAGTTTTTTTAATCAATTGTTGGATGCTTTCCACAGTTCAGGGTTCAAGATTACGAATTTCTTTTTCAAAATAGCTGATTAATTTAGTGAAGTCATCCAAATTCTTCAAGTTTATAACCACCTCTAGCGGCAAAGTTTGTGGCTCAAAAAATAAACCTAAATGGTCGTTAATTTGTTCTCCATACTCAAGTTCTTTTTGGTAAAGCTTGAGTACGTGATCAATCCAATTTTGATGTTTTGTTTTTCAGTTAAAACGTGAAGAATCAATAAAGGGTTTAATGAAAGTTAGGTAATCCTCTTCTGACAGTTTCTTAAGATATTGCGAGTTGATTCAACGCAATTTTTTCATATCAAAAGTCGAAGGAGACTTACTAAAGCGTTTTTCATCAAAGTGACTCACTAATTCAGGTGGGGTCAACAATTCTTTTTCCCCTTTTGGCGACCAGCCTAATAAAGCAATGTAGTTAAAAATAGCGTCAGGCAAATAACCTTGTTTGCGATATTGTTCGATAAAGAAAAGAGCATTTCCGCTTCGTTTTGAAAGTTTTTTACCAGTTTCATCAACAATTAAAGTCAAATGGGCAAATTCAGGATATTCTCAACCAAAAGCATCGTAAATCATCATTTGTCGAGGAGTGTTTGAAATATGTTCTTCCCCCCGAACGACATGACTAATTTCCATATCATGATCATCAATCACCACCGCAAAGTTGTAAGTCGCTACCCCGTTCGCTTTAATGATTACAAAATCACCAAGGTCTTTACTTTGGAAAGTAATTGGTCCTCGCACCAAATCAGCCATTGTTCAATCATGATTATTTGGTACTTTAAAGCGAATTGTGTAAGGCTTATTCGCCTTCAAATTTTGCTCGATTTCTGAAGTCGTTAAACAACTGCATTGACCATTATATTTAGTTGCTACTATACCTTGAGATTTTTGTTTTTGATAATCTTGGTCCAATTCTTCTTCAGTACAAAAACAATAGTAAGCTTTGCCTTCTTGCACTAATTTTTCAGCCATTTCTCGGTAACGTGGAAATTTTTGTGATTGGAGGTAAGCACCATATTTTTGTAAGCCTGGTTGATAAATTGATTCATCAGCTTTTATGCCTAATCAATCTAAATTATTAAATTGTGATTCAATCGCTCCATCGACATTTCGTTCAAGGTCTGTGTCCTCAATGCGAACGATAAAGGTTCCATCATAATGTTTAGCAAAAAGGAAAGCCATTAAAGCTGTTCTTGTATTACCGATATGGAGAAAACCTGTTGGTGAGGGAGCATATCGCAATCGATATTTTTTCATAAATTAATCCTTCTATTACTATTATTAGTTTATTTTATTTTACGTTTTTTAGGCAATATTTCCACCAATTAAACCACCAAAAGTAAGCATTAAGATTAATAAAGCAAATAGAGCAAGGAAATATTTTCACATTAATTTCAGATAAGTGATGTAGTTAATTCTTGCGATAGCAAGACCAGCTAAGACTAGCGATGATGTTGGTGATCATAAGTTAACAAAACCATTGGCATTGACAAAAGCTTCAACCGATCCAGAGGCTAACACATCATGAGCTCCAATAATTTCACCGTTTCCATCCTTAACAGCCACGACATTTAGAAGTAAGGGGAAAATGGCCACTGCAAAACCAGATGTTGAAGGAATGAAAATTGAAATTGGAATAAAGAGTAAGAATAAAATAATTAATTTACCAATATTAGAGTTTAAAGACCCAATGCTATTTTCTAAACCAACTAGCACAAGATTTTGCATATAAGTCGCTTCTAAAACTAAGGCAATTCCTGAAGCAGTCGCAATTACCAAACTAACGCTTAATAGATCTGAAGCTCCGGTCATAAATTCCTTAATAAACTTATCTTCGCCTAGCCCATTAATAAGTCCTAAAATAATTGAACCAATGAGGAAGAAACAAGATACTTCTAATAATGAGCCTTGGCCAAAACCAGGAATTCAAGCCGTTAACCATGGCACTTTTTCATTCATTTTTTCGCCTGCTTTGGCCATGATATTGGTACCAGTTAAAGTATCTCAATTAATCAAATAAAGAAGCATAATTAAATACGCTAGAAAGAAAATTGCTAATGTAGTTTTACGACGTCAATCCATTTTAATTTTTTCGTAAGAATTAGCCAAAAAGAATTTTTTATCTTGAGTCGCTGTTTTAAAAGTGACAGACAAATCTGGATGACGTTTAACTCTTCAAGCATATCAAGTGACAAACCCAATCGCTGAACTCGTCACCACAAACCAAGTAATAAAACGTCAAACCAGCCCATCACCTATGGTGATAAAATTACTTGGCCCACCTTGGTCGACTGAGGCACCATTAAGCGCATTTATTGCTGGAACAATTGAAAATGGCACCACTGTTGACCCAACAACACCAATTCCAGCACCTAAAAACACTATTAAGAAACCAGTCATTGTATCAAAACCAGCAATAAGCATTAAGGGAATCGAAAAAGCGTAAAAAGCTAAAGCTTCTTCTGCCAAACCCTCAACAGTTCCACAAAGAGAAAAGAAAAGCATAATGGGGGGAATGGCTCAAAGTTCTTTGCCTTTTAATTTATGAATTAAACCTTGGCTAAATCCTTCTAAAGATTTTGATTGGACAACCAAAAATAGAAAGCCACCAACAATTAAAACGAAAATAATAATATTAGCTTGTTTGACAAAGCCTTTAATTGGAGCAAAGAAAATATCAATGACTCCAAGAGCTTTAATTTTGACACTAGTAGTTTCGCTTAAAATTCTTAAATCTCACCGATCAAATTCGTAATCACGGTTAGCACCTAGCCATTTATGAAGCAGGTCATTTAGTTGTTGTTGGTTGTTAGTTAAGCTAGCATCACCAAAAATTTCTTTAAATAAAGAATCTCCTGGTAAGATATGCACTTCGGTTCCATTTTGTTTTAAATAGATTCCTAAGGCATCTATAGTTGTTGTAGTAATATTTGTATGGACATTGGCTCAATTCAAAATTCATGAAGTGATGACCAAAATAGCAATCAAAATCAAAAGGATTGAGAAAGCCGACAAGACATGCCATGGCTTCCGTTCCTTATTTTTCCGGTTTTTACGAGTTTTAAAGGCTCGAGGCTCTTTTAAAATTGCGTTTTTTGGAAAAATGGAGGAAGCAGTCATGTGATCTCTCTTTTCTATAAAATTGTTCTAGACAATTCTTTATATTATATATTAATCAAAAGAACCTCTTTACGAACTTATTATTATCAAAAAATCGGGTAAGATAGGGTAAGATTAAAAAATGAAAAAAATAAATAATGAAGGAGGGAATGATGGCCAAAGTTTTAGTGCTCTTAGAATCACCATCAAAAACCAAAAAAATTCAGCATTTTTTGACCGAAGGTTTCCCAGAAAATGAGTTCACAGTTTTAGCAAGTGCAGGTCACATTAATAAAATTCCAGACCGTGGTGAAAATGGTCTTGGTATTGATTTAGAAACAATGACCCCAAATTTTGTCGTTGAACGGGGAAAAAGCAAAAATATTACTGAAATAAAAAAAGCAGCTAAACAAGCCGATATGATTGTTCTAGCTTCCGATCCAGATCGCGAAGGGGAAGCAATTGCTTGGCATCTAGCTAACTTACTTTTGGATTTTAATAAACCAACAAAGAGAGCTACTTTTAACGAAATCACGAGTTCCGCAGTAATTGAAGCCTTTAAAAACTTAACAGAAATTGATGAAGATTTAGTTAAAGCGCAATTATCACGTCAAATGCTTGACAAAATAATTGGCTACTTAGTCTCAAAAGCCCTTCAAAAAAATACTGGTTTAATGAGTGCTGGTCGAGTGCAAACACCTGCCCTTTACCTTTTAATTGCTCGCGACCGTTTGATTAAGGCCTTTAAAGAAATTTCCTACCATAAAATTAAAGTGGTTGAACCAAAACGCCATTTAAATTTATTACTAACTAAAGATAAAGACCAAGTCTTGGTCAATACTGAAAAAACTTATTATATTAATGATCAACAAGCCGAAACTATTCTTAATAATTTAGGTGATATTTACCAATGTATTGATTACAAAGCCACTCCATATGAAACAAGAAGTTTTAAACCCTATTCAACGGCTGGTCTATTACAAGATGGTTTTTCAAAACTACATCTTAGTGCCGCTCAAATCACCGTCGCAGCACAAAAATTATACGAAGCTGGTTTGATAACTTATATCCGTACCGATTCAACACGTTATTCAGAAACTTTTATTCAAGAAGCCAAAACCTATATTGAAACTCATTTTAAACCTGAGCTTTATGCTGGTTTAGCTATACAAAAAAAAGATAAAAACGCGCAGGAAGCTCACGAATCAATTCGCCCCACTAATTTAGCAGAAACACCCGAAAAAGTGATGGACCAATTGGATGACGAAATTCAAAAAAGAATTTATGCCTTAATTTGATGAAATACACTTAAATCATTGATGCATGGACCACGTGGAATTAACCACCGCTGAACCCTTCTTAATGAAGGTTATGAATTTAAACAATCATGGCAAGAGGTGCATGATGATGGTTACCAAAATTTAGTTCACCAAAAATCTGACGAAGATATCGAACTTGATGATAACGAAGAAGAAATTGGCCAAAAACTCCGTCAACCTAAAGTTGATTTACCTTTGGAAAAGGACTTTACAACAACAATTTCAAAAGATTTTGTGCAAAACGAATCAGCTAAAACAATGCCGCCAAAAATGTATAATCAAGCAAGTTTAATTAAGGAATTAAAAGCCCTAGGTATTGGTAGGCCTTCAACTTATAGCCCGATTTTGACGAAACTTAAAGAACGCGAATACGTTATTTACCATAAAGGTAAGGCTATCGAAATGACAGAAAAGGGATATGTTGCGGAAGATTATCTTTATAAAGGCTTTGAAGAATTCTTTAACCTTAGTTATACTGCTTCCATGGAAGAAAAACTAGACGAAATCGCCAATGGTAATTTTGACAATGTTAAATGGTTAAAAGAAATCTACGGACACTTAAATAACAAAACCAAAGAGGAAGTCGCAAAAGCTCAAACCAGTGACTTGCTTTGCCCAAAATGTCACGATGGTAAACTAGTTTTTATTAAATCACGATATGGTCGTGGACGTGGGTGCTCATTATTCTCAACAAACGGTTGTTCCTATCGTGAATATGAACAACCAGATGGTAGTTGACTAGAATATATTGCTCAGCCGAAGGAAAAAAAAGCAAAAAAACCAAGAAAAGCGCCAACTAAAAAAAATAAAAAATAAGGTTCTAAACCTTATTTTTTATTTCGTTTTTATTTTCCTCTAAAACTAAATACTGAGGAAAACGTTTGGTTTGAATGAAATTGTAAGAAATTGAGAAACCAAACGCAATCGCGGCGATAAGCAGAATAGCAATCATAAATCAAGCAAATCCAGGGAGACCCATAACTTTGGCTTCATGGATTCTAAAGAAAAAATAAGGGTAAAGAGTATCACTTGGTTGATTAGTGCGATAACGAATTTCACCCCTTATCAAGCAATATAGGCCATAACCCAATAAAAGAAAAAACACTTTTCATCATTCTTTTTTCATATATTGGTGAGTTGTTAAGAGCTTTTCACTTTTGAAAGTAAAGCAAACATAGCCAATAAACGCTAGTGGTAAGATAAGGTGTTGCATCAAACCGGTGAATCAATCTTTTGCTGACATCACCGTTCCAGAAGACAAATTAGTGGGTAATAATAATCCTAACCAAATTAGCATTGTGATAGTAATGTAGGTAGTCAAGATCAAAGTACTGCTATAACCAAGGTAACCTTTTTTTCCTTCGTTTTGAGGTCGAATCGCGGCATAAAGGAACCAAAGCCCGATACTAAAGTTGCTAATTGTTGTAAAGTAAGAAAAAAAAGCAATTGTATAACTTCCATATTTGGCATTACTAATTAGGGTAGCAATTTTAATCGGTCCATCATTAGTCTGATTTTGTAATACATAGTCAGGGTAAATACTAATCCAACTATGATTTGATCGTTGACCGAAGGTTTGTTGGTATTCTTGCAAAAACGAGTCAAGAGTTAAGTCTTGAGCTTCTAAGGATTTTATTCATAATTCAACATCATGATTGAGATGAGCTAAATCAATCATGTTTTCAATATATGAACCAAGAATTAAAGCAATGATAAATAGTCCAAAAAATAATTTATATAAAAAACTTCAATTCCGAAAATATGCTAGGTTAATACTTTTAGGAATAAACTTAAGCATCCACAAAACTCCTTCTAAAAATTTATAAGTTAATAAATTCTATCATGGAGAATATTAAAATAACGATAAAAAAATTAAGTCCTAAAAGACTTAATTTTTTAAAAGGAAAGTTTTAGATTTTATTAATTATTGGGAGTTTTATCCTTCGATTTCGAAGTTTTTTTCCGAGTCGAAATTTGGGCTTTCATTCAATTTCAAAGATAAAAACCATCATTTAGTTTACGCGGTAGAATCAAGTTTAAAATAATACCTCCGAAAGCTGCTAAAGCCACCCCATTAAATTCTAAAGCCGAGGCCCCGGTAGTGATTTTAATTACCGCCGAACCTAGCCCAAGCACTAGAATCAAAGCGGTGATGAAGACGTTCCGCATATTTCCGTAATCAATTTTATTACTAATTAGGACACGAATACCATTGGCGGCAATTAGGCCAAACATAATCATACTAATGCCTCCCATTACTGGTTTAGGCATCATTAAGATAATTTGGTTAACTGGCGCAAGGAAGGATAAAATGATCGCAAAGATAGCGGCTAATCCAGTTACCCAAACAGAGGCTACTTTGGTCATTCCAACAACCGAGGTATTTTCACCATAAGTTGTATTTGGCGGCCCTCCAACAAGACCATCGAAAACAATCGAAATTCCATCCGCAATTAAAGTGCGGTGCATTCCAGGTTTTTTCACAAAATTTTTGCCGGTCATGTAACCAAGACTAATATGTTCACCAATATGCTCAGCAATGGCTACTAAGGCTAAAGGACTAATCGCGATAATGGCGGGTCCAATATCAGCTCCCTTGACATCCCAAAACTTTTTAAAAGATGGGTGTCATTCCCAAGCACTAGTATCGGTTAAAAGTTTTGTATTTAAAATTCCTCAATCAGGATTAGAAAGATGCAAAATCATGGCAAATAAATATCCAGCAATCACACCACTTAAAATTGGCACAATTTTGAAAAATCCTTTTGCCTTTAAAGCCATAATCATGGTCACTCCAGCAGTAAAGAGTGCGATTATAATACCTAATCAAGCTGGATAGCCTTCTTTTCAATTAGTGGCATTGAGACCAGCATTATCAACAGCGCTTGGAGCTACACCAATTCCAATCACGATAATAATTGGGCCCACAACAACGGCTGGTAATAAAGTTTCAATAAATTTAGTTCCTACATAATAGGCCACCACACCGAAGAGGATATAAATTAATCCCGCTACCATAATAGCAATAAAAACAGCATTCCCATATAGGGGGAAATTAGTGCCAATTGCAGACATATAAGCAAACGAACTTCCGAGGTACATTGGAACCTTTGCCTTTGTACAAGCGATGTAGACAAGGGTACCGACTCCGCTACAGAAAAGCGCCATGGAAATGTTCATAACCTCAATTGGGCTACCAAGCTTAGCTGTGGCGGTAGCATTAATAATCATGGGCACTAAGACGGTTGAGCCAAACATGGCGAAAACATGTTGAAATGATAAAATGATTCATTGGCCGATTGATTTAGGACGTTCATGAGGTTCTAAAACAAGTGTTAAAGCATTTTCATCTAAGACTTTTGGCGCTAATTCAGCATTATTTTTAGATTTTATTTGTTGCATTTATTCCTCCTTCTAAAAAAAACTAACCAATTTTATAATTGGTTAGTTTTTAGTTGTTGGCAAAAATGAAAGACTAAAGAAAGCCAATTTTGGCTTAAAATGTTTATTTTTAACTAAATTAACACTTTGATGATTCATTTTTCCCTCGACATATCCGAATAATGCTAGCACATTTAAAAATCAATGTAAAGGTTTCTACAAGCCTGCTTGGTTTATTTTGGCTTTTAATTCGCGGTAATTGGGGAGGAAACGTTCTACTTCTCGTCAAAAGGCGGTTGAATGGTTAGGGTGGTTTAAGTGCGCCAATTCATGAACAATTACATAGTTGATATGAGAGGCGGGAAAGTGGAGAAGTTTCGGATTAAAAATTATTTTGCCAGTTTCCGGATAACAAACGCCCCATTTCAAATTCATAATTCTTAAAGATATCGTTTTGAATTCAACACCCATTTTTAAAGCTCATTGCGAAGTAACTTCATAAAACCAATTTTTATAGAACTGACTCAAAAAATTATAAATTTTTTTAAGTTGCACTTCTTGATCTCAATAATTATGCATTGTAAGACAACCATTCACTAAACGAGCGTGAATCATTTCTTCTTCCAACAAGATTGGAATTGGTTTGTCAAAAATTTTAATCCATTTATTAGACCCATATAATTCATATTTAGATTGCTCTTCATAACGATTTTGCACGATGGTGATTTTTTCATAATGACGATAAATAGCTCTTTCGATTTCCCAATCTGGCGTTCCTTCTGGAGCGCTAATAAATAATTGGCCCTCACGGATTCTAATAATAATGTTTTTTTGGGGTCGAAAGCGCAATTCATAATTGAGGACGTGACCCTTAACAACTAATTTCTTTTTAAAAATATTACTCATATAAAACTTGGGAGATGAAATGGAACTTTTTAACTTTAAACATTAAATTTAAAGAAGCAAACATCACCATCTTGCATCACATAAGTTTTTCCTTCTAACCTAATTTGACCATGATCTTTCACAGCCTTTTCGCTACCATGTTGTTCTATTGCTGCGAAGGGATAAATTTCTGCTTTAATGAAACCACGCGCAAAATCAGTATGAATAATTCCAGCACATTGAGGGGCAGTCATACCATTAACAAACGCTCATGAATGAACTTCTTGTGGACCAGCGGTGAAAAAAGTTTTCAAACCAAGAAGTTCATAAGCAGTTTGAATTAATTGGTCAAGGCCACTTTGGGTAGCTCCAATTTCTTGAAGGAATAAAAGTTTTTCAGTCGCTTCTAATTCCGATAATTCTGCTTCGATTTTGGCACTAATTTTTACTACCGGAAAACCTTGGTTGGCTGCATATTCTTTTAGTTTTTGTACATAGGCATTATCGTCTTCGTTACCCAAATCTGCTTCACCAACATTAGCCACATAAATTAACGGTTTCGTGGTTAATAAACCAAACCCACGAAGCATTTTTTGTTCTTCATCTGTTAATTCAAGACTATTTAATAATTGGTTATTATTTAATTGAGTTTGCAGTTTTTCTAAAAGTTTGACTTCGCCAAGCACACTTTTATCGCCCCCTTTAGCTTTTGGAGCGAGACGTTGCAAACGCTTTTGAATAACTTGTTCATCAGCCAACATTAATTCTAAGTTAATAATTTCTAAATCCCGAATCGGGTCTACTGAACCTTCAACATGCATAATTTCTTTATCGTCAAAACACCTAACCACTTGTACTAAGGCATCAGTTTCCCGAATATTGCTTAGAAAGGCATTCCCTAAGCCCTCACCCTTTGAAGCTCCAGCAATTAAACCAGCAATATCAACAAATTCAATGGTGGCTGCCACTTTCTTTTTGGAAGCAAACAGTTTTTCCAAAAGATCAAGTCGACTATCTGGCACCATTACCGTTCCAACATTCGGAGCGATTGTGGCAAAAGGATAGTTTGCAGCTTCTACGCTCGAATTTGTAATTGCATTAAATAAGGTCGATTTACCGACATTCGGTAAACCGACAATACCAACTTTTAAACTCATTAAATTATTTCTCCATAACTACTAATATTTTTATTTTTCTAGCGATTTTGTTTTTTAATAATTCGGTAATCGCGTGGATATTGCTCAGGGGTTGGAGCCATTTTTTTATAAAATAAATTAATTCGTTCTCCAAACTCTAGTTCCTTTAAAACCTGAGTTTTTACTAATTTAAAATTTAGTTCCTTAATTAAAGGAGCGGCGTTTTTTTCTTCTTCAAAAGCTTTTGGTCCTTTTAGGGCAATAAAATAACCATCCACTTTAAGGGCTTGAGCACAAATCTCTAGTAAGACTTTTAAACTAGCAACGGCGCGCGAAACAATAATGTCAAATTCCTCGTGATGTTGACGTGAATAAAGTTCCATGCGTTCATTAACTACTTGAATTTTTTTTAAGTCCAAGTGGGTAATTGCAGCTTCTAAAAAAGCGGCCTTTTTAGTATTTGATTCCACCAAAGTGATGTTCAAATCAGGATAAAAAATTTTCAAAACTAGACCAGGGAAACCCGCACCCGAACCAACATCCAAAAGGTTTTGGTCCTTCAATGTTACTTCTTCAGTAAAGAGAATTGAATCTAAAAAATGTTTTTGATAGACGTCATCCTCGCTGACGATCCGAGTTAAATTTGACTTTTTATTTTCTTGAACTAAAAAGTCAAAGTATTTTTGTAATTGTTCTTTGACTGTTGGCGTCAAAGGTAGATTCTTTTGAGTCGTAAAAAGTTCTCAATTTTGATACATTATTTTATTCCTTTCGTTTTATGATGAGGGAAAAGTGTCGGAGCGGCTTTTATAAAATAATCAACCCCAGAGTAAAGACTAAAGAAAACACCCAAATAAACCGGACTTAAGGTTACTTGGTTAAATCAACCATATTCTTGGGGATAATCTGCAAAAAATTTATAAGAGACAAAGAAGAGCAAACTTAAACCAATCATTTGAAAAACAGTTTTGAGTTTTCCTCAGATACCAGCAGCTAAAGTGACATTGTTTTTGGCCAACATCATGCGGATGAAATCCACGAAAATATCCCTTAAGATAAAAATTAGCGTTACTCAAACAGGAATCATTTGGTTTCAAGCAAACAAAATAAGAACGGAATTAACGAGAAACTTATCGGCAATCGGATCTAAGAACTTACCGAAATCAGTCACGATATTATATTTTCGAGCAATATAACCATCTAGAAAATCACTTAACGAAGCAATAATGAATAAAATTCCAGCCGTTAAAGTGAAAATAGGTAATTTGTAATTGTTTTTGATAATGAAAAACTGATCACCTGTAAGGTAATAACTACAAATTAATAACGCAATAATAAGTGGCACTGTAATTAAGCGGAAAATAGTAATTTTGTTCGGTCAATTCATAGATTCTCCTTCATTTTGTAATTCTAACATAAATTAAAATCCCGAAAACTATGTTCCGGGATTCGTGAAATTAGCGGTTACGTTTTTTTCGTTTTGCTTTTTCTGCTGCTTTTTCTTCACTTAAATATCCATTAAAACCATGTTTGAATGGATATTTTTTGAAAAGCATTTCTTGAGCTCCCCATAAAGCAAAAATAATTAACATTGCTACTGTCATGAAAATGGTGAAATATAAACCATCAGAAACGACTCACGAGATATTACCGGTATAAACATTAATTGGTTCTATAAAGGCATATAACCCAGCAATAACCATTAAATAAAGGAGAATCGCCGCAATCATCGCCACTGGCTTAAAGCCTTTGATTGGAATAACATCTACCTTTTTCGTGTAATCATTAACAAAAGCCCCTATCAAAATTGTTGCAATCATCATGAAAGCAAGCACCGAAGCAGTTGAAGAAATCGTTCCCACAAATGAGCCAATCTTATCGGTACTCAATTGAAGTCAAGTATGCACGTCTAAATCGCCCCGCACACTATGTAAACCTTCTTCTCACCCATTACGAGGAATTATGGCTCCCAACAAAATGAAAACAATATAAACAACTGATGCACAAAGTACCTGGATAAAGGCCGCTTTTTTTCGAGTCATGATTTTACCTTGGCGAAAGAAAATTAGTTTAGCATCAACGTTTGATTCTAAATCCATTATTCCTAAAAAACCGAAAATATTAATTCCGATAAAACAAATAATCATCAGAATTACATTGGAAAGAATGTTGGCTACATTAGGATTTTTGGAAAAAATTCGCGCCAATAGTTCCACAATACTGCCATCTGGCGAACCCAAAAATAAAGAAATTGCCATTAGGACATAAAACACGGCCACAAAAATCATTCCAGCTAGTAATGATAAGGGAACCACTTCTTTGTATTTAGCCGTTTTTTGTGCGTTAGCAACATAAATAAAACCGTCAAAAGCAAAAAGTATTGGACCAAAACCACGAATAAATAATCCTAATTTAAAATCAGTAGCTGATCACGGATGGGGTGGCACACCAACACCAGTACCATTTCACATTGAAGAATTTCCTGCTGCTCCTGGTGTTTTATCAATTAAACAAAAACCAGCAATTAGGGCAGCAATTAACGGAATGAATTTAAACACTGTTCCAAAAATCTGAATCATTTTGCTTGCGTTTGGTGAGAAAGCATTAATAAGACCAATCAAAATAATTAAGGTCACACCAGAAACAATGAAAACGATTAATTGAATATGTAGACTGACATCAATTCCCATTGCTAAAAACAAAAAAGCAATAAAACTTGATACAAAGACTGATTGACAAATTGGGAAGTATAAAAAGGCATAAATTAAACTAAATAAGGAACCACAACGACGTCCTAAAAACAATTTGGCTCAGTTGCTAACAGTTCCATTCCCATGATTTCTAGTGGCAGAAGCAATTTGCATAAAGGCATAAACCGTCATTACGGCGACTATTCCCACTAATGTCCAAAGGACAATGGCAATAATAGGGTTACCTGTTTGCTCTAATAGTTGTTTATTTTTAACAAAGATTCCTGAACCAATGACGGTGCCAATTACCATTGTAAATAAGGTTAAAAACTCATAAGTTTTAGCTTTATTTTTGAACATAAAATTCCTTTTCTTATTAATATAACAATAAATATTCTATCAAAAAGTAAGAAGCTATTTTTTAAGTTATTTCCATTATCTTTATCCTTCAAGAGAAATGTCCCTTTTTCTAAAAAATTGTGACCATTTGGTAACTAAAATAACTTTTGTTAAAATAAAAATGAAAATACAAAAATGAACAGGGGTAACTTTTAAAAAAGTTTGAGAAACACTCTTTGAACCTGATTTAGTTAACACTAACGGAGGGAGTTCAATATTATTAACGTGATTCAACTTTTTTTGTGTCGTCTAGTTCTAGAAATAGGAAAAATATGGCTTTCGAAAAAGTTTTAGAAACCGATGATCATCAACATATCATAATAGATAAAGTGTCAAATGAAGAACCAAGTTCGTCAACCACAATTCTAGACAAAAACATAAATCAACCATTACCTAAGGTTGTAAAAATAGCTAGTTTATGCCTCCTCTTCGGCAGTTTTTTTATTGCCTTGACTTTTTTTCTTTGTTTTCTGATTTTAACCAACCAACAATTTGGAACAATTTTTTTAAAAAATGTTTCCCCCGATAGTTATCAGCCAATCAAAATAAGTCTTTTGGTGATTTGTGGTTTAACTATGGTTTTTAATGGTCTCCATGGTATAAGTTTTCTAAAACTTACTACCTTGACTTGACAAGAAAATCGCTTGCAATTTATTTGGTTAAGTTTTTTGGGTCTTAATTTTGTTCAATTAATAATTACTTGTTACTTTTTGCCTAAAGTTAAACAAAAAGGACTATCTAATAATCTAAAAATAAAAAGTCAAAAATTATTTTGAAATCTTGGTTTTCGTCGTTGAAAAACCTGGGACATTGCCATCATTGGTCTTTTTACTGGCTTAACCATCCTTTTCACTTTTTTAGAAGGCGTTACTATTTTGCCCTTTTTGCCAATGGGAGGAACAGTTACTTTTAAATATTTAATGGTGATGATAATTGCTTTTTTTCATTCTTTTTTAGGTGGTTTCCTTGTTGGTGGCATTAGTGCCTTACTAGCTTTAGTAATGGTACCTACAAATTTGATAATTTCTCCCTTTTCTTATCTTTTTGACTACTTTCTCCCGATGATTAGTCCGGCTATCGTAGCTTTAATGACCTTTAAGATTAAACCGAAGAAAAGTTTTACTGAATTAATTAATTATTGTCTTATTACCATGGCCACTTTTACATTAATTTGCTTTTGGCAAACTATCTCTGGTTATTTCGTTTGAGTGGCCCTATATGGACCAGCATGAGGATCAAATGGTTTAGTTTACGCTATCCTAGCAAATTTAGTGGTTTCTTTTGGTTTAAATTATCCTATAACTCAAATTTTAGTTCCCCCTATTTTCCGCATCATGTCACACCTAAATTGGTCGAAACAAACTCTATCCTATGGCGTTGAAGATTAAACAAAATGGTGATAATTAGGCTGTTTTTTAATTTGTGATAATATAGTTGTTGTAACTTTTTTTGCCTTTTGAGATTTTTATGACTTTTGGTCATTAAAAAGCGAAGATATTAGGGAGGTCCTCCAACAAAAACTTTATGGATGCCAATCAAGTCCGTTCTATGAACTTGATAATTGGCGATAAGGAGGGGGAACGCTTTTCACTAAATGAAGTGGGGTATAATATCAAGGCAAAGCAAGCAATCTTCTAAAAAGGAGCATCAAATGGATAAAAAACCGGAAGTTAAGACCGAAAAACGTTGATACGCAATGTCAAACGAAGAAATTTGTGAAAAGTTAAAAGTTAATCCGGCAGTCGGGTTAACTGATCAAGAAGCAAAAACTCGTTTGAAAGAAGATGGTGAAAATAAACTTAATGAACCAAAAGAGACAAACGCCTTTGTAATTTTCCTAAAAACCTTAATTGATCCGCTAGCTATTATCATGCTTTTAGCTGGCTTTTTATCAATTATTCTTCCCTTAGCTTTGGGACGGAAAATTACCCCTGCCGAAATTCCGGGAATTGTCGTTATTTTTGGAGTAGTTATCACCAATTCAGTCATTGCGACTTTTCAAGAACTTAAAGCTCGTTCTTCATTAAAAGCCTTGCAATCACTCACCGAATCAAAAGTGGTGGTTTTACGTGATGGCAAACAAAAAGAAATTAATACTGAGGACTTAGTTCGTGGTGATATTGTTTATTTAGAGACAGGAAAGTTTGTCCCAGCAGATATTCGTATTATCGAAGCACCGCAATTAAAAGTTGATGAGTCCGCTTTAACAGGTGAATCCTTACCTGTCGAAAAAACATCGGATATTGTCACTGTTAAAGACCCTGTTCTTGGTGACCAAATTAATATTGGTTTTATGTCAACGTATGTTACTAATGGACGTGCGATTGGTGTCGTTATTGCCACGGGTCCTTATTCTGCAGTTGGTAAAATTGCCGAATCAATTAAAAATACAAAATCACGCCAAAGTCCATTGCAAAAAAAATTATTACAATTAACTTTTTGAATCTCGATAATTGCTTTTGTAATGGGAACAGCTGTGTTCATGATTTCTTATTTCGCTTCTGATTCACACTTGGATAAAACAGATAAACTGATAGCTTCGTTAATTTTTTCAATTTCGGCTGGAATTGCCTTAATTCCTGAATCATTAATGATTATTGTAACGATTTCTTTATCTGTATCTGCCAAAAAATTGGCCACTCGTAACGTGATAGTCAAAGGTTTTGAGGCCATCGAAACCTTGGGGGCAGTGGATGTAATTTGTTCTGATAAAACCGGAACCCTTACTCAAAACCGGATGACTATTGAAAAAATCTTTGTCAATAATGAAACTTATGATGTCAATGATTTCAAATATAATGCAAAAGACTTAGAATCATGAAGTTTAGTTAACGGAATGATTCTATGTAGCGATGCCATTAGTGAGGGAAATAATCGCATCGGTGACCCAACCGAAATCGCCATCACCGATTGAGGGCACCGTTATAAAATAAATGAAGTAAAATTGCGTGAAGATTACAAAAGAGTTGATGAAATCCCCTTTGATTCCGAACGTAAATTAATGACCACTGTTAACATAGTCAACAAAAAACGCATGGTCTATTGTAAAGGTGCCTTAGACCAATTATTAGAGATTTGTACTCATGTAAATTTAAATGGGAAAGTCATCCCTTTAACGAAAGAAATGAAAGAGTCTATCTTTGAGAAGATGGTACCTCTTTTAGAGTCCGCTCTTCGTGTCCTTGGACTTGCTGTCAAAGAATTGCCCGCAAATGCAAAGGATACTGAAAAGGATTTAGAAACCAACCTTATCTTCATCGGGGCTATAGCCATGATGGATCCGCCACGCCGTGAAGCTCGTTTAGCAGTCTCGAGAGCTCACGAATCGGGTATTCGTGTCATTATGATTACAGGTGACCATAAAATTACCGCTTTAGCTATTGGAAAACGCTTAGGGATTGTTGATGATACTTACAACGAGGCCTTGAGTGGTAGCGAAATGAAAGCGCTAACTGACCAAGAGCTAATTAATAAATTAAAACATGTTAACGTTTTTGCAAGGGTCAACCCTGAAGATAAAACACGAATTGTCGAAATTCTTGAAGGTCAAAAAGATATCGTGGCGATGACTGGTGATGGAGTTAATGATGCACCATCATTAACTAAAGCTGATATCGGAATTGCGATGGGAATGACCGGAACCGACGTAGCCAAAGAGGCAGCGAACGTTATTTTGACCGATGATAACTTTGCGACTATTATTTCTGGGGTTCGTGAAGGGCGAAATGTTTACGAAAAAATCAAAACGTCAATCGCTTTCCTACTAGGAGCCAACTTTGCCCAAATGTTCACAATCCTCTTCATTCTGGCTTTTGCTGCGATTGTTAAAACCGAAGGGGAAACAGTCGCTTTAGGAACAATCAATGTGCTTTGACATATTCTAGTTGTTGAAACTTTACTGGCCGTACCTATTTCTCTAGCTCACTCTAGGGAAACGGTTATGAGTTATCAACCACGTTCTAAACGCGAATCTGTCTTTAAATGAATTATTATAGAAATTATTTCTATCACCTTATTCAACACACTATTTGCCATTGCTGCCTTTTTAATTACTTATTACACCTATGCCAAAGATGTTTCATCTTGAGGTGTTGGTGAAAACAATTGGTTAGTAAATGGTCGAGTAGCCACTTCTTCAATGGCTGCCTATGTAGTCATTATCTTTGCACCGATTTTTTATGTTCCGTTAGTCGGGCAACGAAACTATACAGTTTACGTACCGAAAGAAAAACGTGAAAAAATTAGAATTAATGAATGAATGGTTGGAGCGATGGTTTTAGCTTTCGTTCTTAATATTTTGACTTTATTTGTTCCGGGGCTAAATACGATTTTTAATGTTCCGACTCCAGAACACTTACCAACTGGCAAAATGACCATCATCGTTTTCTATTCAATTGGACTATCAATTCTTGTGGCTGTTTGCAAATGAGGGGAAACTTGAATTTTCCACTGAATTTACCAAAAAAACCACAAACAAGATATTCGCATTGCGACTTTCGATTTTGCCAAAAAGCAAAAACGCGATAAAATTAAGCAACTATACCGCGAAACTCGCGCAAAAGCAAAAAAAATTCGTCAAGAATAAAGTCCTATCTAACTCTTTTTTAACTACAAAAAAACCACCTTTCGCAATGACTGGTGGTTTTTTTGTAGTTAAAATTAGGGTAAGTTGGGAAAAGCAGTTATAATTGACTAGTATTTAAAGAAAGAGGTGGTAATCAATGACTAATGCTATTACGCCAGAACCTGAACCTGGCGAATTGATTAAAACAATCAAAGCAAATGGTTCTAGATTATCACCTAATAATTTTTAGTAATTTTAGTTTTTAGCATGTTTGATTAAATTTATTAATTGTAATTGGTTGTCATCTATAATTGTTAGCTTCGATTCAGAAAATGAAGGAGAAAATAATGGTTAAAGAAAAACTAAAAAAAACTCCCATTTTGAAAGATAAAAAAAGAAATAGCTTCAGTAACCAAGAACTGATTCGTTCAGTAGCGAAAATGGACCAAGCCAGTTTGTTAAAACATTACAACTTGGAACGTTTTGGTTTAGATGAAGAACAATATGAAAAACGAAAAGATGACTTTGGAAAAAATGAACTTGACCAAAATCCCTTTCGTTGACTTTATGAATTAGCGAAAGCTTATTTTAGTCCGTTCAATGTCATCTTGCTTGTTATTTCGGCTTATAATTTTGCTTCGTACTTTACTTATGTGTTTGGTACCGAAGACGAAAGATCGGTTTTTAGTTTAGTAGGAGCAATCGTAGTTTTAGCTATGGTTATGATAAGTGGGACAATTACCTTTATCCAATCTTATCGCGGTTACTTTGTCACCAAGAAATTACGGGACATCATTAGTAACCAAGTCAACGTTATTCGCTATCAAGATAATCAAGATGGTAAGAAATTTGATTTCAACAAAATCGATAATAAAAACTTTTTAAAACTTGTCAAAATGGGTAAAGAACTACCAGTTACTGATTTGGTACCTGGAGACCTTATCTATCTCTCAAGTGGAGATATGATTCCCGCCGATGTTCGTTTAGTATATTCGAACGATCTTTTTATTAATCAATCATCATTAACTGGGGAATCTTTGCCAGTTGAAAAACATGCTCAAGTTAAACACGTTGCTAATAACGTGTTAGAAATTGAAAATATTTGCTACACCGGAACGAGTGTTATAGCCGGAAGTGCTTTAGCCATCGTTGCCGCAACTGGTAGCGATACTTACTTTTCATCAATTGGTGAAATGCTAAACCAAGAAAAACAACCTGAAGGAAGCTTCTTGGCTGGTGTTCGCCACGTTACTCGTACACTTTTAATTTTCATGCTAGTCATGGTGCCGTTAATTTACTTTGTATTTATCGCACGTAACCATGCTAACCTTGGCAAAAACATTAATGAAAATCCATGATTCACAGGGCTTTTCTTCGCCATTGCTTTAGTTGTGGCGTTAACGCCCGAAATGTTGCCGTTAATCATTACGACGAACCTTTCAAATGGGGCGGCTAGGTTAACTAAGGAAAAAGTTGTTGTCAAACGTATGGATTCGATTCAATCTTTAGGAGCTATCGATATTTTGGCAACTGACAAAACAGGGACCTTAACAAACGATAAAATTGAATTAATTAGTTATAGTACCGTTGATCGAAAGCAAAGCGATGAGCTTTTGAAATTATTATTCATGAATAGTTACTTTCAAACAGGACTAAAAAACCCGATGGACCGTGCTATTGTTGACTACACTCTTAAAAAGGATGACAGCAATAATTTTGTTGAAAAGGTTGACAAAAGCTATATCAAAATAGATGAAATTCCTTTTGACTTCAACAGAAGAAAACTAACTATTGTTTTCCAAGATCCAAAAAAAGAACGCTACATGGTTACCAAAGGTAGTGTTGAAGAAGTACTTCAAGGTACAAACCGCGTTTTCTATGAAGGCGAAATTAGACCTCTTACTGAAAATTTACGTCGACAAATTATTTCGCGTTATGAAAAAATGAATGAACGCGGAGAGCGTGTTTTAGGGATTGCCTATAAACCAGTTAGTCGCGACCAAAAACAATTCAAACCAGTCGATGAAAAAGACTTAATTTTCTTCGGTTTTGCAAGTTTCTTAGACTCACCAAAACCATCAGCTGCCAAAATGATTAACCTCCTTAAAAAATATGGAGTTGACTTGAAAATTTTGACAGGAGATAATGAGCAAGTTACCCGTGCCATTTGTAACATGGTAGGGTTAAATATTAGTGGCTTAGTTAGTGGTCAAGAATTGGAAGAAATGACCGACCACCAATTACAAAAAGCCGTTGAAAAAGCCAATGTTTTTGTCAAATTAAGTCCGTCACAAAAAGTAATGGTCCTTGAAGCCTTGAAGCAAAACGGCCATAATGTTGGTTATATGGGAGACGGAATTAATGATGCTCCTGTTCTTTTCCAAGCTGATGTTGCTATCTCAGTTAACAATGCAGCCGACATTGCCAAAGAAGCTTCAGATATTATTCTTTTAGAAAAAAATCTTGGGGTTCTTGAACGAGGTATTATCGAAGGACGAACTGTCTTTGGTAATATCTTGAAATATATGAAGATTACCATTGCTTCCCAATTTGGAAATGCTCTTTCGATGATTATTGCCACAGCTGCTTTTGGTAACTTATTTTTAGCAATGTCACCAATTCAAACGCTTTTCCAAAACTTAATTTATGACTTTTCTCAATTAATCATAGCCTTTGACTACGTTGACGAAGAATTCTTAATGAAACCACGGAAGTGGACTACAAAAGACCTAATTCCATTTGCCATAATTAATGGATCAGTCAGTTCAATTTTCGATGTTACTACTTATATGGTTATGGGATTTGGTTTCCATTGCTTCGCCATAGTAAGTGCTGGTGGTCCTGATGCTAAAAACGCTGAAGGAATGTTCCAAGCAGCTTGTTTCTTAGTTGGATTAACAACTCAAGCTTCAATCATGCATGTCTTGCGAACTGAAAAATTGCCAATTATTCAATCGCGTTCGCCATGATACATTTATCTTGTGACTTTTATCATTCTTGTCTTGGCCTTTGCAATCGTCTTTACTCCATCAGTAGCAAGCTTGTTAGACATGAAATCGCCTTCGCTTATCTTCTTACCAATTGCTCTTGCGATTTTGATGGCTTACTTGATTTTGGCTCAGCTCGTCAAAATGCTCTATATTCATATTTTCCACAAATGATTGTAATAATAAAAAATCTCCACCTAAACTGGAGATTTTTTTGTCGTTTTTAAAAAGGTTCTTTAAGACAATAGAGGCATTATTTAGTCACTATTAATATTGTTTAGATAATAAAAAGTTAATACTGGCGTAATTTATTACTAAATGGACAATGTTTGCCGTATAATGCTTTTTTATCATTGACTTAATAAGACACCATGCTTAAATCAAAAGCAGAAAGGATTATTAATCAATGTTATTATCTAGTTCAGTAGCAGATGCCCTCAAAGAAACGCTTGGTTCTTGAGGAATTTGGTCTGCGATTTTTGCCACAATTTTTGTAATTGGGTTGGGCTATTTTTTAGCAGTTAAGAAGATATTCAAACAAGGTTTTGAAAAAGTTCTTATTAAAGCCGTAATGGTAGTTGGTCTTCCAGCTTTGGCTTTAAACGGTTTTCTTTCCGAGACAAGTGTTGAAAAAGTTACTCAAGAAATTGTTGTACTTTTAGTCGGTTTTATCTTCTATTTAGCCATGACATTTGGAGCCAAGGTATTTTTTCTTAAATATGAAAAAGATATTCAGGATACACTTGCGATGTGTACCGCTTTTGCTTCAACAACTTTTTTTGGGATTCCTATTGTAACTGCTTTATATGGCAATGATGCTTCAATTACATCAAATATATTTAACATTCCTTATCGTGTCTTCTTATACTCGTTAGCTTTTTTGATTATGAGTAATAAGCCCATGGTGGCTACCGTAGTAAACAAAAAGAAACAAAAAATCAAAAAGACGGAGTTATCAACAGAAGCAATCAAACAACAAAAAGAATTAAGAATTAAAACATTAAAAAATATTTTTGCCAACCCAATCCTAATCGCTACTTTTATTGGGTTTGTGATTTGAGTTACCCAATTAATTCCAGGCATAAAGTGTGTCTCTTATGGAAAGGAATACTTTTCACCATTGCGAATCGATTTATTATTCCCTCCCATTGCCAAGGTCTTAACTACATTACAAGCAATCTGTACCCCTTTGGCCTGATTAGCCATCGGAATGACAATGAATAATGGTAATTTAAAAGAAGCGGCCAAAAGCAAAACACTTTGATATGCTACTTTTATTAAAGTGATTGTAGCCCCATTAATTATTTTAGTTATTATGATTCTTGCTGGCTTGATTGGCTGATCATCAGGATTATTTAAATTAACTGCCATTCAATTAGCAGTTGTTGTTATTATGACAGCCGCTCCTCCAGCCAGCGTTGTGGTTTCCTATGCTATTGCTTATGATAAAGGAGCTTTGATAGCAAGTAATTTAACAACATTATCAACTTTAGTATCAATCATCACATTACCAATTTGAGTCGTAATTGTCACCGCTATCGGGGCTTTACCAATATTTGGGTAATTAGAATGGGGAAAGAAATGAAAGTAATTTGTTACGGAGTTCGTGAAATTGAAAAACCGATTTTTGAGAAAATTAACCAAAAATTTAATTTTGAACTTACCTTACTTCCTGACTTGTTAAGTCATAACAATATTGAGACAGCCAAAGGCCATGAGGCACTACTTGTAAGAGCCAATTGTGTTGCTGACAAAATCAACTTAGAGAAAATGCACCAAATGGGAATTAAGTTTCTTTTAACAAGAACTGTTGGCACTAATCATATTGATATTCCTGAGGCGAAAAAACTCGGCTTTAAGATGGCTTATGTTCCTTACTATTCACCAAATGCTGTGAGTGAATTAGCTTTTAGTACTGGTTTAGCCTTATTTCGCAATATTTTGCATATGAACAATAAATTTAATCATAAAGATTTTAATGTTGATAATGAAATGTTTGCCCCTGAAGTTCGGAATTCAATAGTCGGCATTATTGGAGTCGGGCGGATTGGTCTCGAAACGGCCAAGGCTTGAAAAGGCATGGGAGCGAAGGTTTTAGGTTACGATTTATATCCACGGACTGACGTGGATTCCACCAATACTCTTGACTATGTTGATTTGGATACTCTTTTAGCCCAAGCAGATCTGATTTCCATTCATTGTCCGTATATCAAGGGAAAAAATGAAGCGATGGTTGATCGTGAGTTTATCAAAAAGTTAAAACCCGGTTGTATCATTGTTAATGCAGCACGAGGCGAATTAATTAATTATCAAGACTTATATGAAGGTTTAATTAGTGGACAAATTTCGAAAGTGGCCCTTGATACTTTGACTAACGAAGGACAAATTTATTTTCAAAAACATGAAAGTGAACTACCAATAAATATTTACGAAAAACTATGAAGTTTGCGACCACGCGTCATCTTTACACCACATATCGGTAGTTTTACCGATGAGGCAGTGGAAAATATGGTGGAAACCTCATTTACAAACCTAGCTGAATTTTTAAAGACCCAAACTTGCCAAAACGAAATATAAAAAAATCTCCCAAGGGAGATTTTTTTACTATTTGTTAGCAAAGAGACGCTTATATATTTTCGGTACTTGTCGTAAAAAGAATTTGTCATCAAAAAGTGAATCAAGTTCTTTTTGCGATAAGTATTTTTCAATTCCTTGTTGTTCTAAAACAAGTTTGAAATCTTGGTTAGAAGCCAAACATTCATGCGTGCATTTTTGAATGAAGTCATAAACAGACTCACGAGTGACATCGGGGTTGTTAATCAAAATATAAGTAAGTACTCGTTGTGAAAAGTAAATCCGGTGAGCTTCACTTAAATGCTTGTTGATTTGTTCTTTGTTGATATAGAGATTATTCAATGTATCGTTTAAACGGTTAGTTAAATAAACAATTACGGCATAAATATCTGGTATAACTAAACGTTCATTGGAAGAGTGAGAGATATCTCTTTCATGCCAAAGATTATTATTTTCATAGCCCATCGTCACAAACGAACGAACATAACGGCTTAAACCGGCAATGTTTTCTGATGAAATTGGGTTTTTTTTATGAGGCATTGACGAGCTTCCCTTTTGGTTGGGTGCAAAACCTTCACTAATTTCATTGACTTCACTACGTTGAAATAGGCGGATTTCCGTACTCATTTTTTCATAAGTAGAGGCAAGGTTTGCTAAAACGCTGATTAAAAAAGCGTGACGATCACGTTGGGTGACTTGAGTTGAAAGTGAATCAAGACCCAACCCTAAAGCATTAGCAACATAATCTTCGATTTCTAATTCCAAGTTGGCATAATTACCCATCGAACCAGAAATTTTTGCGACCTCAATTTGTTGTCTAGCTAAGGTTAAACGTTGTTGCTGACGTTTAATTTCTTCATGCCAAAGAGCAAATTTTAAACCCAAGGAGGTTGGTTCCCCATAAATACCATGAGTTCGACCCATAATTAATTGGTTTTCATATTTAAAGGCTAAGTTCTTTAAAGTTGTTTGTAAGGTTTGCAAAACTTGCTCAAGAACCAAGTTAGATTGTTTAATTAAATAATTTTGTGCAGTATCAACAACATCAGTAGAAGTAATCCCAAGATGAAGTCAACGACTCTCAAGGCCAATTTGCTCACCAAGCATTCTTGTAAAAGCAACCACATCATGTTTGAGAGTCTTTTCTAGTTCCGCCATACGGTCTAAATCAACTTTTAAATTGGCATAGGCCTTAGTGTCTTTTTTAGGAACAACTCCCAAACTAACTCATCCTTCAACGACCAGTTTTTCGACTTCTAATCAAGTTTGGTATTTGTTTTTATCAGATCAAATTTTGCTAATTGCTTGCGCTTCATAACGCTTAATCATCAAAAGCTCCTTTTAGCATAATTGTTTGTTTACGGTCTGGTCCGACTGAGAAACCAAGGAATTTTGTCCCAGTAATCTCTTCAATTTTTTTCATATAATTTTGAGCGTTTTGCGGTAACTCAGCAAAACTTTTGACGTTAGTGATGTCAGTTTCCCAACCCGGCATTTCAATATAGACCGGTTTCACACGACGCAATTCAGCATCGTTGGCTGGTAACGATTTAATAGTTTTTCCATCAAGTTCATAACCAACGGCTAGTTTAATTGTTTTTTCTTTATCCAAAACGTCAAACAATGTAAGGAACATTTCATCAATGCCACCAGTACGAAGTGCATATTTCAAGGCTACTAAATCTAGTCAACCAATGCGACGAGGACGTTTTGTATTTGAACCATATTCATGACCACGTTCACGAATTCGGTCAGCAGTTTCGTCGAAGATTTCCGTTGGCATTCCACCAGTTCCTACTCTAGTGTTGTAAGCCTTAACAACACCAACGACTTTTTCAACTTGTTTTCGGTGGATACCAGAACCTGTTGACGCATTATTAGCAGTAGTGTTTGAAGAAGTGACAAATGGATAAGTTCCGTGATCGATATCTAAAAGTACCCCTTGGGCTCCTTCAAAAAGCACAAATTTGTCATCCATTAGAGCTTCTTCAATCATTTCTCCAGAATCAATAATCTGTGAGGCAACCACTTGGAAATCAGCCATTAAATCCTTGTAATAAGCCTCAAATTCTGTTTTAGTGCCACCAGTACGATCAAGCCACATTTGCTCAAATGTTTCTTTGAAGTTTGGTTGTCTAAAGTCAGCGAGGCGAAAACCAAAACGGGCGATTTTATCTGCATATGCAGGTCCAATCCCTTTTTTAGTGGTTCCTAAACGGTTTTCCTTACGAGCTTCCTCTTGTTCAGCATCTGTTTTTAAATGATAATCAAAAATTAAGTGGGCACGATCTGAAAGGAACAAGTTTTTTGTATCGATACCCTCACTTTGTAATTTTTTTAATTCAACTACTAAATTATGTAAATTAATGACGGTACCATTCCCGATCACATTTTTAACGTGGGGACTAAAAATTCCCGAAGGGACTAAAGTCACTTTATGGCGTTTACCATTAAATTCAATCATATGACCAGCGTTATCTCCGCCAGCATAGCGAACAACCATATCAGCATCTTGAGCAAAATAGTCAGTAATTTTGCCCTTACCTTCATCACCTCATTGGGATCCGACTACCACTAAGGATTTATATTTTTTATTCATGTTACTCCTTTCAAGACAACTAAAAAAACTACCAACCTGGAGTTGTAGTTAGCCTGTTGTTATTAACTAAAAAATGAATCTCCTCTTGATTATAGCAAAAACTTTTTTTGAAAAAGACCTTATCAGTGGTGATTTTTTTGAGAAAGCCACATTTAAAAAATAAAGTTGAATTTTTTAACACTTTCCCCTTTTAAATTAAAAAAAAATTCTAATCTTATTAGAATAACTAATAAGAGGCATAGGTCTCTAGAAAGGTTTTGATAGAATTATGGATAAGAAAATTAACGTTTTTTCTGAAATTGGTCCTTTAAAGACAGTTTTGGTTCATAGGCCAGGAGACGAATTAAAAAATTTAACTCCTGAGACCTTACAACGTTTATTATTTGATGATACACCATACCTAAAGGTGGCTCAAGACGAACATGATTATTTCACTAGTTTAATGCAAAAAAACGGAGTAGAAGTTCTCTATATTGAAGAACTAACAGCTCAAGCATTGGAACAAAATCCCTCATTAAGGGAAGCCTTTGTTGATGAATTTATTAAAGAAGCAAATGTTGAAGCAGGATGAGAAGCAAAATTCAAAGCTTTCCTAATGAAAATGGATAATTTGGATTTGGTTAAAAAAATGATTGCTGGAACTCAAAAGAGCGAAATCGGGTTGGAACAAGCTTATAAAGATTACCCTTTTGTTGCTGATCCACTTCCAAACGTCCTTTTCCAACGTGATCCATTCGAATCAATTGGAAACGGAGTTGCAATCAATCATATGTGATCGGTAACTAGAAACCGTGAAACTTTATTCCCAGACTTTGTTTTCAAACACCACTCAAGATTTAAGGACGTTCCGGAATTTTACCAACGTACTTGGACCCAAGGGCACATTGAAGGTGGAGACGTTTTAGTTTTAAATTCAGACACTTTAATTATTGGAGTATCACAAAGAACTAACATGGCCGCAATTGAAAAGTTAGCCCCTGAAGTTTTTAAAGAAGGAAGTTACAAAAAAATTATTGTTTTAGACCTACCTAAATCGCGTGCTTTTATGCACTTAGATACTGTCTTTACAAATATTGATTACGATAAATTTGTCGTTTATCCATTAATTTTCGATATTTTGGATGAATTCAAAATCTATGAATTAAGTCAAGATAACAATGGTAAATTGGCTAAAAAACAAATTAATATGGCTCTAGATAAATTCTTAGAAGAAACTCTTGGTCACAAAGTCCAATTTATTCGTTGTGGTGGAACTGATTCTGTCGCTTCTGCTCGTGAACAATGAAATGATGGAACTAACGTTATTACTTTGGCTCCAGGAAAAGTTATTGCTTACGGACGAAACACTGTGACAAACGAACTTTTAAGAAAAGCTGGCGTAGAAGTTTTAACAATTCCTTCATCAGAATTATCACGTGGTCGTGGTGGACCTCGTTGTATGACTATGCCACTTTGAAGAGAAAACTTAACTAAAAAATAGAAGGATAGGATACTAAATAAATGGCTTTAAATTTAAAGGCAAGAAGTTTTTTAAAGCTTCTAGATTTCACTCCTCGTGAAATCAACTATTTATTAGATTTATCACGTGACTTAAAACGTGCTAAATATACTGGTAATGAAATGCCAACTATGAAAGGCAAAAATATTGCCTTGTTATTTCAAAAAGACTCAACAAGAACTCGTTGTGCCTTTGAAGTAGCCGCTTATGATCAAGGTGCCCACGTGACCTACCTTGGTCCCTCAGGATCGCAATTTGGAAAAAAGGAATCGGTCGAAGATACAGCGAAAGTACTTGGACGCTTCTATGATGCCATTGAATTCCGTGGTTATAAACAAGCGGATGCTGAAGATTTAGCTAAATATTCAGGCGTACCTGTTTATAACGGGTTAACTGATGAGTTTCACCCAACACAAATTTTGGCTGACTTCTTAACCATCCAAGAACATTTTGGAAGTTTAAAGGGTTTAAAATTTGTTTTTGCCGGTGATGCTCGTAATAATATGGGAAATTCATTAATGGTCGGTTGTGCCAAAATGGGTATGCATTTTGTGGCTGCCGCTCCTAAAGATTTGTGACCAAACCCAAGTCTAGTAAAAGAATGTCAAGCCATCGCTAAGGAAACTGGTGCCCAAATTGAATTCAGCGACGATATGCTTAAAGCTTGTAAAGATGCTAACGTTATTTACACTGACGTTTGAGTATCAATGGGTGAACCAGATGCAGTTTGAGCTTCAAGAATTAAAGACCTGAAGCCTTTCCAAGTAAATATGAATGCTATTAAAGTTGCCAAACCCGACGTTATTTTCATGCACTGCTTACCAGCTTTCCATGATTTAAAAACCGATGTTGGTCAAGAAATTCATAAAAAATTTGGTTTGACAGCTATGGAAGTAACTGATGATGTATTTAATTCAAAACACTCTGTTGTCTTTGAAGAAGCAGAAAATCGTCTTCATACAATTAAAGCAGTGATGGTAGCCACTATAGGGGATACTAATTAAGAAAGGGGAGAGTATGGCACAAGTTCGCCAACAAGAAGAAGTCATCATCGACATTAATGGTGGCCCACCTTCCAAACCACCGCGTCACAAAAAACGAATGCCGTCGATGAAAACAAAAGGCAAACCCAAAAAAAGATTCAAAATGCTTTCGGCCTTTTCAATCCTGATGTTGATTATTTTGGTCTTAGTAATTATTTCGTGAATTCTTTACTGAGCTAAAGTAGAAACAACAGTTAAAGAAGCCGTGAAATGAGACGAAAATACTGGGGAAGTTATCCAATGGCAAGATACAGCTAAACGAATCCAAGCCATGGGGATTGTGGATCTCTTTATCGCACCGATGAAAGGATTCATTGAAAAATCTGGAGTTATTATTTTCATTTTAATTCTGGGTGCTTTCATTTACATGGTTATTTCTTCTAAAGCTTTAGAAGGAATGTCACAAGCCATTTTGGTTAAAATGAAAGGTAAAGAAATTTGGGCAAT
The DNA here is from genome assembly GCF_002804205.1 of Entomoplasma freundtii. GTDB lineage: Bacteria > Bacillota_I > Bacilli_A > Mycoplasmatales > Mycoplasmataceae > Williamsoniiplasma > Williamsoniiplasma freundtii. The sequence goes on along the minus strand of NZ_CP024962.1, from coordinate 68,225 downwards.
CATTCCCCTAATGACTTTCTTTTCATTAGCAGGAACTACAGAAGGAATGGCTGAAGAATCATTAGGCTTCTACATGATTATGATTCCTTTAATGATTGCTGCTGGGTTCGATACCTTTACTGGCCTTCTAATTGTCCTAGTTGGGGCAGGAGCTGGGGTATTAGCCTCAACAGTTAACCCCTTCGTTATTACAGTTGCCCTTGATGGGTTAGGTAAAGATTCTACCGGAGCCGCTCTAACTGCTGGTGATGGTTTGGTTTGACGTTTAGTTTCATGAGTTATTATTACGGCAATTGCCATTACTTATGTAATGCTTTATGCTTGACAAATTAAACGTTCACCCCAAAAATCAATTACCTTTTCAACAAAAGATGAAGATTATACTTATTTCTTAAAAAATAGTACACAAAAAATCAAAATGGATTGACGTCGTCGTTGAACCATTGCCATTTTTGCGATAGTCTTTGTCATCATGATTATCTATTTAGTGGGATGAGACCAAATCTTGCGTAATACTGCAATGGCTGATGCCGCTAATTGGATTCGTAATCACATTCCTTATCTTGCTGCCACTGTGCCTGGTTTTGGTAATGGAAGCCTAGAAATTGTTGCTGGTTTCTTCCTAATTGGAGCCATTGTCGTTGGAATGATTAATCTAATTGGGGCTCCACATGCAGATGGACTTGACGGTGAACAAACCTTCCTAAAAGAATTCATGGCTGGAGCTAGCGATATTCTAAGTGTCTGCCTTGTTATTGCTACAGCCGCTGGGGTTGGTTACATTCTTCGTGAATCTTACATGCAAGATTTATTTGTTCGTGGTCTATCAAATAGTATCGGTAACATTAGTTCAGGAATTGGTAAAGTAATTGTTCTTTACTTAATATTCCTACCTTTATCATTCTTAATTCCATCAACTTCTGGTTTTGCAGCTGCTGTTTTCCCACTTCTTTCAGGAGTAGTACAAACTAGCAGTGGAACTTGAGACCCAGTCGCAGCATCAGGATCGGTAACAGCCTTTTCATTTGCTTCTGGTTTAATTAACTTTATTACGCCAACATCAGGAGTTGTTATGGGAGCGATTGCCATTGCGAGAGTTGACTACGGTCGCTTTATCAAGGGAATCATGCCACTAGTTGGAATTATCTTTGCTGCCTCAATCGGTTTATTAGCCATCGGAGGAGCCATTGGTTCACCAATTGCTTAGTTAATCGAAATAAAAATAAAAGCAATAATAATCATTATATAAAAGGAGCCATATGGGAAAAATTGTAGTTGCCATTGGTGGAAACGCTTTAGGTAACAACCCAGATGATCAACGCCGTATTGTTAAAAATACCGCCAAGTATCTGGGGGAACTAATTGAAAAAAAGAACGATATCATAATTGTTCATGGTAACGGACCACAAGTCGGGATGATTAATTCGGCTTTTGATTTAGCTCACCAAAATGATGCTAAAATTCCGTTAATGGACTTTCCAGAATGTGGGGCTTTGAGCGAGGGTTACATTGGTTACCACCTTCAACAAGCTCTTGATAATGAATTGACTACCCGTAATTTAAAGAAAAATGTTGCCACTATCGTAACTCAAACATTGGTCTCAGAAAGTGATCCTGCTTTTAAAAATCCAACGAAACCAATTGGTAGCTTTTTAAGCGAAGGAGAAGCACAAACTTTAGCTAAAAAGTATAACTGAACAGTTAAAGAAGATGCTGGTCGAGGGTGAAGGCGCGTGGTCGCTTCGCCCAAACCACTTGGGTTAGTCGAATTGGACATTGTTAAAACCTTAATTGCCAATCATGATGTGCCGATTTGCGCTGGTGGAGGTGGAGTACCTGTTGTTAAAAAAGACGGAGTACTTCATGGAGTGCCAGCAGTCATTGATAAAGATTTAGCGGCGGCTAAATTAGGTGATCTGGTTCAAACTGATATTTTACTTGTCTTAACGGCAGTTGATTATGTTTGGTTGAACTATAATCAGCCAGATGCTAAGTCATTGAAAACAATGACTGTTAGTGAAGCTGAAAAATATATTAGCGAAAACCAATTTGCTGCTGGTTCAATGTTGCCAAAAATCGAAGCTGCTTTGACTTTTGTTAAAGGCCACGATAAGCGTATCGCTTACATTGGATCATTAGATAAAGTTGATGCTATTTTAAATGGTGACTCTGGAACAAAAATTATTAATTAAAACTAAATAAATTAAACAAAAAATCAGGTTTTACCTGATTTTTTGTTTAATTACTTAAAGTGACTATAGATTAAAAATAGCACTATTATAAATTGGCTACACTATATTAAGTCATAACTAAATGATTTTGAGATTGAGGATAACGGAGTTAATAAAAACAAATAATCGTAGTACTACTAATCGTTTTGACTCTTTATAGCATAAACTGCTTAGTCCTTTAAAAACATTAGTATATCCTTTATTAATCCGCAAATAAAAAGATAACTAAATCAAAAAATTTATAAACCTACTAATTAAAGCTATTTTTTGTTTATTTAAGGTTATAAAATGACTGCCCTTAAGTTATGTTTAGTCAGTTAGTCGCCTTAGTTATATTAAGAATTTCCATATTTTGCTAAGTTTCTTTTAAATTCTATATTTAATAAAAAGCCTCCAATTTTAATTGGAGGCTTTTTAACCTACTGTTTAGAAGCAGGTGGGCGCCGGTCATGATTACGGGCTTTTGCTTTTTTCTTTTCTTCTTGTTCCAGTTTTTTAGTAGCTAATTTTTCTTTTATTTCTTTTTGATGAGCTTCTTTGGCAAGTTCTTTTTTCTCAATTTTAACTTTAATTTCCTCTTGATGCTTAAGTTGTTTTGCATTTAAGAGTGGACTATCTGGTAAAATCAAACCTTCAGATTTAGCTACAATTGGTACAACGGCTTGTGGTCCAAGAACATTAACTCCAGTTCTTCCCATATCAAAGAGACCATCAAGAGCTCCGACGATAGCATAAACTGGTGCAAATCATCGTCCTAAACCAAGACCTCCTAAGACACCAGCTGTTACTACTCCTGCTGTTCCAGGTACCCCAGCAATTCCTAGTGAAGCCACAACAGTGATTACAAGCGATAATAAAAAGTAAGCACCAAGACCCATATCATGAACATCAAGAGCATTTGGATCGCCAATAGTAGCAGTTCATAGAAAACTAGTAATTAAGCCAGCCTGTACTCCGGCACAACCCATTAGTCCCATTGATGTTGATAAAGGAGCCAAAACTGACACAACTCTATCATTAACCTTCATATCATCTTCTAAGACTTCAATTGAAGTTGGTAGAGTAGCATTTGATGATTGTGTAGCAAAACCTTGAATTAAAACTCTAAAAGCACTTTTTCACCATGGCACTACTTTAATGCCAAACATCATCACTTCTAAAGTAATTACACCGACACAAAGGATTAGCGCAAGGTACCCAACACCCAACACCTTTCCAATTGAACCTAATGCTCCAATTGGTTTAGCGACAATTGATGAGCCAATCATCGACATAACAGCTAGAGGCATGATTTTCATAAAAGTCATTAGCATTGAAATGATAACTTTTCAAGCAACATCAGCTCCATGACGAATATGATCCATATCCTTAGCATTTCGTTTTGATAGTATTTTAACTGATGACCCAAACAAGGCTCCAATAACCATTAAAGGAATCACAGCTACCGTCAATCATGGAGTAATCATATTTGCCGGAACATAATTTCAAATTATTTCCGGCAACGGTTTTGTATCCGCTCCTGTTTTTTGGAAATCTGTATCAGGATTTAAGTGAATGCCTTCGCCAGTCTTCAAAAAATACCCTAGCCAGAAAGTAATCATAAAAGCAATTAAAACATTCACTAACAAAAGTCCTAAACCTTTCCCAGTAATACTTCCCATTCGCTTTGCTGATGGTTTTGAAGTAACACGGAAAATTGCTAAGAAGACTACCGGAGCCGTTAATAAAAGGATTCCGTTAATAAAAATGTTTTTCATTAACGAGATTCAAACATTTAATTGATAAGCCCAGAGACGATAACCAGGATTCTCATCTCTAATTATCGGACTAGTAGGGTCACCTGGAATTGAAGGGTGTTCGCTACCAGGAATAAACTTATCAGTTAGGCCGTTTTTAGGAAAGCCTTCAATTCCCTGAATGATAAGTCCAAAAACTAAGCCAATGGCCATTCCGATTAAAATTCGGTAAATAAATTGTAATTTAATGTATTTAAAGAAATACCAAAGACCAACTTGCAAACCAATGAAAATAACAATGCTCACTAAAGCTTGCCATGATCCAATGGCAAAAAAGGTATTTAAAATGCTATTATCGGCCACATATAAATTCATTTGTGGTTATCCTTCCTCCAAACTTGCTGCTAATTTTGATAAGGCAATATTAATAATATCTACCGGCCTTGAAAAGGGGGGCGCATAAGGTAAATCTAATTGTTCTAGTTCATTATCCACTTTGGTTCGGCTTCATATTAATGGGATTAAAGCATCAATCCTTAGAATGGCACTATTGTAACCAACAATTTGTGCCCCAATTAAGGTTTGACTTTTTTTATCCATTATTACTTTTAAGGTCAACGGTTTTTGGTGTTTCACGTAATCAGTTCGGTCTTTATCTTTGATAATGAGCGACTTAAAATCATAACCATAAGCTTTTGCCTCTGCTTCACTCAAGCCAGTTCGGGCACACTCTAAATCAAAAACTTTGATAATAGCTGTTTGCAATTGACCAGCATATTGAGTTTTAAGTCCACTCATATTGTTGGCAACTACTTTAGCAAACTTTCGAGCTACAGTAGCTAAAGCTAGGTAGTCATTTTTACCAGTCACACGGTTCAAACTAGTGGCACAATCGCCACAACTTCAAATATCTTTTAGATTTGTGGACCCGCGGCGATCTACGACCAAAGCGCCATTATTAATCATTTCTAAATCAGTATTTTTTAAAAAATGTGTCGCTGGGCGAATACCAATGGCCATGATTACTGCATCAGTTTCCACTTCTTGTCCTGAAGCCAATTTCAACTTAATGGCTTGGCCTTGGTCATCAGTCACAATTTCTACAAGTGAATCATTATTAAAAACTCTGATATTTTTTAGACTCAATTCTTCGTCAATTAATTCAGTCATTTCTTGGTCAAAAACCCGAGCCATCAATCTTGGTTGTGCTTCAATTAACGAAATTTCATAGCCTAAATTTCCTAAGGCTTCCACTGTTTCAAGACCAATAAAACCAGAGCCAATAATCGATACTTTTTTAACTTTAGGCAAAAGTTTCTTAAGACCAAAGGCGTCTTCTAAACGAGTGAAAGGAAAAACATTAGGAGCCTCAATACCAGGTATTTTAGGCATAACTGGTTCTGCCCCCACTCCGATAAACAATTGGTCATAGGTATCAGTATTTTGTTGACCATCACTGGTTTCAAAATAAATCGTCTTTTTATTTGGGTCAATTTTTGTTACTTTAGTTGAGGGTTTAATTTGAATATTGGCTTTGGCAAAATCTTCAATACTACGGACCAACATCCGTTGGTAATCATCAAAATGTTTCCCTAAATAATAAGGGAGACCACAAGCACCAAAAGAAACATAACTTTCTTTTTGATAAACTATGATTTCTCAATCTGCATGCAAACGACGCAACCGAGCTGCCACCGTCATGCTAGATGTCGAACCACCAATTAAAACTATTTTCATAGGCAAAATACTCCTAGATTTGATATGGTAAGTTAATCTTTTTCATAAGGATAATTATGTTTTAGGTAGAAAAGTAACATTTGAATATCTGCAGGGTTAACTCCAGTGATTCGTGAAGCCTGACCAATGTTTAAAGGTTGAATTTGCTTTAATTTTTGTCGGGCTTCGGTTGCCAAATTGGCCACTTTATCATAGTCCAGATCTTGAGGAATTTGTTTCTTTTCCAATTTTACTAATTTTCGGACCAATTCTTTTTCTTTAGCAACATAGCCCGCAAAACGAGCATCGATTACCAAAGATTGCAATTGATTAAAAGTTAGTTTTCCTAATGAAGGCACGAACGGAATAAGTTCCTCAACTTGGACCGTTGGCATCTTAATAATCTCATACCCCGAATAACCTTGTTGAAAATTTGCTTGTTTTTTTATACGTAAAATTTCTGCTAGTTCTGATTTTGGTGTAAAACGTAAGAGTTCCAAATCAGCTTTAGCCTTTTGAATGGCCATCAAACCCTCTCGATAGCGATTATAATCTTCATCACTTACCAACCCAATACTAAAACCATGTTCTTTTAAGCGGCTTTCAGCATTATCATTGCGTAATAGCAAGCGGTGTTCAGCACGACTCGTTAATAAACGATAAGGTTCGCAAACACCTTTATTAACCAAATCATCAATCATCACTCCTAAATAAGCTTCATCGCGTCGTAAGACAAAGGGAGGCTCATGGTTTAAAAATCTTACTGCATTAATTCCAGCCAATAAACCTTGCCCAGCAGCTTCTTCGTAACCACTAGTCCCGTTAATTTGGCCCGCCGTAAAGAGACCCTTAACTTTTTTAACTTCTAAACTCGGTTTTAATTGTAATGGATCAATAACATCGTACTCGATTGCATAAGCTCAATGCTTCACTCGCACTTTTTCAAAACCAGGTAATGATTCAAGCATCTCTTTTTGAATTTCGATGGGCATTGATGTTGAAAAACCTTGAATATATCAAGTATCACCATCGCGGGTTTCTGGTTCGATAAAAATTTGGTGCGTGGTTTTTGTAGGAAAACGAACAATTTTATCTTCAAAGCTTGGGCAATAACGAGGTCCAATTGACTTGACAGTTCCTGAATACATGGCTGATTTATGTAAATTATTTTCAATAATTTCTTTGGTTTTTTCTGTACTATGGATAAGATAACAAGGCACTTGCTCACTAACTGGCGTAAACTCCTGAGTGCAAGCACTAAAAGCTAAAGGCAAATCAGTTCCAGGTTCTAATTTAGCAGCACTTAAATCAACCGAATCACGGTAAACCCGGGGTGGAGTACCGGTTTTGAAACGCAAAAGTTTTAAACCTTGCTCTTTAAGGCTTTTGCTAATTCCACTCGTGGTTTCTTCTTCGTTAGGACCCGCTTGATGACGTTCCACACCTTTCAAGATTTCGGACCTTAAATAGGTACCGGTTGTTAAAATAACTGCCTTAGCAAAAATTTGGGTTCCGTTGGCTAAAGTAATCCCTTTAATTTCGTGTCCTTCAACCATCAATGACTCAACTGGTTGAGCTAATAAAGTTAAATGTGATTGTTTTTTCAAGACTCTTTGCATATACATAGCATAGGCCTCTTTATCCGATTGCACTCGAAGGGCCCATACCCCCGGTCCTCTGGATGAGTTTAATAGCTTTGTTTGCAAAGCCGTTACGTCGGCAGCTTTAGCCATTTCACCACCTAACGCATCAATCTCACGCACTACAATCCCCTTGGCTGGACCCCCAACACTTGGATTGCATGGCATTGCTGCAATCTTATCTTCGTATAAATTAATTAATAACGTTTCTTTTTTTAATCGTGAAGTCGCTAAAGCGGCTTCAACACCAGCATGGCCACCACCAACGACAATAACATCATAGTTTTGCTTCATAATAACCTCCTTAGAAATTAAAAACTACAAAAATTAGTGTTATATCTTTGACATATGACATCTATTGTTTATTTTACAATAGGAGGAAACTTTTACCAATTCTTCTTTCTAGAGAACTAGAAAAATTTGCAAATTATTTAGGTATTTAAAATGAATGGTTAAACCTTTTAAAAAACAATTTGTCCTAATTTTAATATAGGTCATTGTTACCATTTGGGCCTTAACTATTAATGAATATCTCAACATGTATTAGCCTAATTAAAAGCCTTACCTTGGGGTAGACTAGTTTTTGCTTATTGATTTGTCATTATTAGTTATTTAATTAATAATTATCGCATTAATTTTTATTTGGGTGAAAAAGCAGGGCATTTTTGTTAAAAATCATATAGGGCATGGTTTTTAATTATTAGTAAACTTTTAAGGGTCTTAATATTTCCTCCTTTTATTATTGTTTTTTATGATAAAAGGAAGTTAGAAAAAGGAAAAAAGGATACCCAAATGAAAAAATTATTATCTATTTTAAGCTCCGTAGGATTACTAGCAACCACTAGCGCAACAGTTGTATCATGCCAAGCAAAAGATAATGAAAATGATCATGAAGAAGATATTTTTGCAGGTGATGATTTTGAAGTAGCCGGAATTAAAGAAACTTGAGAAATTGGAGCCTACAACGGAACCGAAATAGATCCAAAAACACCAAAATTGTGACTAAATCAAGCCGAATTTGATTCTTTTAAAAAGGGGGAATTGGCTGAAAAAATTATTGCTGAAAAAATTTGAACCGGAATGTTTGATGCCCGTCATGGTGCCTCAGATGAGGGGACTGCAGATTCGCTAAAGGATTTTAGCACTAAAAAATTATGAACTGTTATTCATTTCACCAATCTTGAGGGGCTAAAAGACGTGGAAGGCAAATGAGAGCCAAGTTCTGATAATGAAAAACAATTTACTTTATTAAAAGAAGAATCTCAAAAATTTGGAGTTAATCTAGATGTTGATGTAATTAGTTATACTGATGTCGAAAACCCAAGACAAATCGGTTTAGAAGCTAGTGGCATGACTTTTATTAATGGACTAATTATTAATATAATTTAAAATAAAAAACTTAATAAGTAAAAAACACCCTATTTAGATTGGGTGTTTTTTTATTCCTCGCTATAAAGTTAATAATTCTAATAAATTAATTAAAAATAAAATTGCTTTTTTGAGGGATTAGCAACATGGTGTTAGTAGTTTAAAGAATATCTTCGCCATTAACACAATTATTAAAAATTAAAAATAGCCTTCTAGTTAATTTTTATTTTAATTAGTAAAGAAATGGTTCCAAAATTAGAAGAATTGTTAGTTAGGTCTTGATTTTTTAAAATAGTTAACTCTTTATTCTTTTTTGTATGTTAAAAGAATAGTAAGAAAGAAAGGATATCAAAATGAAAAAATTACTATCGATTTTAAGTTCGGTTGGATTATTGGCTACCACAAGTGCTACTGTAGTTGCTTGTGGTAATAAAAATGACAATAAAGCAATTCAGCCAAATGACTTACAATTATTAAATAAAGAACCAATTAATATCATTGTGACAGATCCAACAAAGATTGGAGCGGAAGAAAAAGATAGTATCATTTCACAAGCTGATCAAGTAATTAATCCTCGCATCAAAGAAATGTTAAAGGTTGCAAAAGTTTCGCCGCTAGACGAAGCAAAAAAACCAGAAGACCCAGAATACGATGTCCATTACACTATTGAGGGATTAGTTTTTAAAGACAATTTATTAGCCAATACACAAGTTACAGTAAAGGCTAAAGAAGACAAAAATCTTCTAATAGGTGAGTCGGACAAAATAACCCTTAATTTCATAACAGATAAAAAAGTTCTTCAAGAAACGATTAAAGTGGCAGAAGAATTGATTAAGAATACATCTGAGCCAGTCGAAGGTTCTGTTGAAGTTCTACAATTAGTTATTAACGAAGCGCAAGACATTGTTAATAAAGTAGATGCAACTATAGAAGAAGTAAATGCAACTAATACTAAATTAGTTAAAGCTATTCAAGATTTCAAAGATGCTCAAGAAAAAGTAGCTATTGACAAGGCTAAAGAAGTTTTAACTAACAAAATTAGTGAAGCTCAAGGTTTAATCATTGCTGAAAACAAAGACACTGACTATGCAAAAGCTTTACAAGCAGTAATCGATGAAGCGCAAGACATTGTTAATAAAAACGACGCTACGAAAACTGAAATCGAAGATGCTAATACTAAATTAGTTAAAGCTATTCAAGATTTCAAAGATGCTCAAGAAAAAGTAGCTATTGACAAGGCTAAAGAAGTTTTAACTAACAAAATTAGTGAAGCTCAAGGTTTAATCATTGCTGAAAACAAAGACACTGACTATGCAAAAGCTTTACAAGCAGTAATCGATGAAGCGCAAGACATTGTTAATAAAAACGACGCTACGAAAACTGAAATCGAAGGTGCTAATACTAAATTAGTTAAAGCTATTCAAGATTTCAAAGATGCTCAAGAAAAAGTAGCTATTGACAAGGCTAAAGAAGTTTTAACTAGCAAAATTGATGAAGCTCAAGGTTTAATCATTGCTGAAAACAAAGACACTGACTATGCAAAAGCTTTACAAGCAGTAATCGATGAAGCGCAAGACATTGTTAATAAAAACGACGCTACGAAAACTGAAATCGAAGATGCTAATACTAAATTAGTTAAAGCTATTCAAGATTTCAAAGATGCTCAAGAAAAAGTAGCTATTGACAAGGCTAAAGAAGTTTTAACTAGCAAAATTGATGAAGCTCAAGATTTAATCGATATTACTAAAAATTCATCAATTGAACAGTTACTTAAACAATTAAAGGGAATTTTGAACGAAGCGGAAGGAATTAATGCTAATCAAGATGCCACTAAAAGTGAAGTAGACACAATTAATCAAAAATTAGCAGACATGATAGAAAAATTTATTGATGCTCATTTAGGTAAAGCGAGATTAAACTTAGGTGATTTAATTAAGAGTGCTTATTCGTTAATCTCTGCTACGAAAGATGCTACCGAAGGATCAGTTAAGGTTTTAGAAGAAGTAATTGATCAGGCTCAAGAAATTTTGGATCAGGTGGAAGTAAGTAGAGATTGATTGATTAACACCATTAATATAAATGCACGTTTATCTAAAGCTATTGAGGACTTCAAAGATGCGCAAGACCCAACTGAATTAGGTAAACTTATTTCAGAAGCCAACGATTTGATGAATGAAACTAATTTTGATGCTAAGTCTTCCGACGATTTAAAAGGAGCTATTGCTGAAGCCAAAAAAGCAATTATAAGGTCTGATAATACAATGATTAAATTGGCAAAAGAGAAATTGGCAAATGAAATTCAATCATTTATTAATCTTCATTGAGCAAAAGCCGAAAAATATCATAACGACCATATAAAGGTTGCAGAAAAATTAATTATGTTTACTAAAAACCCTGTTGAAGGCACACCGGAACAATTAAGAAAGGCCATCAATAATGTTAAGGACGCTAATAAGCAAGAACGTAATAAAGATTCTTTAATTAACCTTTTCAAAGCTAATAAAGAATTATACGATGCAATTCAAAATTTCTTAAATCAAAATAAAATTTTTAAATAAAATATTGATTTATTTTAATCATCAAAAAACATCCTTTATTAGGATGTTTTTTGATGATTAATTTTCTAAAAATTGATGATCTTTAATTCGTTTGAAAAGAATTTTTCGTTCTGGCAGTTTATCAAGATGAAGATGACTAAAGGTCTTTAATTTCTCAGGATCTCAAACAATTTTATCAGCTCCTAATTGTTTGAACATTTCAGGAGTTGTTTCCACAAGAACTGGTTCTAGTAAATACGTCATGATAATTAAGTTCCGTTGTAGCGTTACCAAAACTTTTTCTAATTCTTCCTGATAACCATCTCTATCTAAAACTCAAGGTTCCTCATTTTCAATGTATTTATTGAGAGCAACCCCTAAGTCCAACACAACGTTAATAGCTTCGCTAATTTGGTAATTATCCATTAATTTTTGGTATTTATCGATGGTTTGATGACCAAGATCAATCATTTCTAAATCCACATTTTTTAAATTCAATAATTTCCCATTAGAATATTGCGTAATCATTTTATTGACACGAGAAATCAAATTACCAACATTATTAGCAAGATTGACATTGAATGATTCAATAAATAATGGTCCACTGAAGTTACCGTCACGTTCTGTTGGCAAATCATGGGCCAAATAGAAACGCAAGGCATCAGCACCAAACTCATTAATTAACACGAGAGGATCAATGACGTTCCCTAATGACTTACTCATTTTGGTATTTTTATTCATTATTCACCCATGTGCTAAAAGGGTATTAGGTAATCTTAAGTCTAATGATTTAAGGAGAACTGGTCAATAAATCGAGTGGAAACGAATAATCTCTTTTCCCACAAATTGAAGAATTTCAGTGTCTTCGGCCCAAAATTTTTCAAACTGAGTTTTATCAGTTTGAAAATAGCCCAGCGCTGTTAAGTAGTTAGATAACGCATCTAATCAAACATAGACAACATGCTTTTCGTCACCAATAATTGGGATCCCTCAATCAAATGAAGTGCGCGTAATTGATAAATCTTTTAAACCAGGTTCCACAAAGTTTTTTAGCATTTCTGACCGACGGTAGTCCGGTTTCAAAAAATCGGTTTTTAATAAATCTTCAATAAAATCTTGAAACGCACTAACTTTTAAAAAATAGGTTTCTTCGGTTAATTTTTCTGGTTTATTTTGTGAAATTTTGCAACAACCAGTTTCATCAATTTGTTCTGGAGTCAAAAACTCTTCACAAGAAACACAATAAAGTCCTTCATAATGGCCTTTATAAATTAAACCTTTTGTTTCTAACGCTTCAAAAATTTTCTGCACTGCTTGAACGTGATTTTCATCGGTGGTACGAATGAAATAATCATAATCAATATGAAGTTTCTTTCAAAGATCTTTAAATTGGTCAACACGTTCATCGAGATAAGCTTTGGGACTCATTTTGAATTCCGCTGCCTTTTTGGCAATTTTTTGGCCATGTTCATCCGACCCTGTCAGAAAAAAGACTTCGTAACCTTGACGTTGTTTATAACGTTTCATGATATCAGCCAATGTTGTTGTATAGGCATGCCCAAGGTGAAGTTGTCCACTAGGGTAATAGATTGGCGTTGTTACATAAAACTTTTTTGACATATGTTTTCCTCTTTCTGATAGGCATTGATGAATAGCGAAAAATATTAATTATAACGAGTCATAATTTGTTGAAAATTAGGGTTTTGCGTCCAATCATTTAAAAAAGTTTTTAAAGATTCAAAACTTTTTGTGAGTTTAGCAAAATCTTCATTATTAAAATTAGCAAGTACCCAACTAGCTAATGGTTGGCTGGGTACTGGAGGTTTGCCAATTCCTAACCTTAAACGTTTGAAATTTTGGTTTCCCAATTGTTGAATAATACTTTTGAGACCATTGTGCCCTCCAGCACTTCCTTGAAGTCGGAATTGGTTTTTACCAATAGAAAAATCCTTCTCATCATGAATTATTAAAATGTCTTCTTGGGGAATTTTATAATATTGCGCCAAACTTTGCACACTATAGCCCGAATTATTCATATAAGTCTGTGGATAAGCAAAAAGCACCTTTTCGCCATTAACAATGGATAAGTAAGTGATTGCTTGATGCTCACTTTTCTTTTGTAAATAACCATAGTGGTCTAACAACAAATCAAGCATCAAAAAACCGGCATTATGCCTTGTTTTTGTGTACTCTGACCCCGGGTTACCTAAGCCAACAATCAATTTCATAATCTAACCTTAGTCTTCTAGTCTTTTTTTAAATAACGGTTAATGTGGGTGAAAATTTCTGCTTGCTCATCATTATAAACTTGCGTTAAAGAATGCTTATTAACTGAAGCCTTAATCATATCAGCTAACATATGAGCAATCGAAACCACTTTTAAGCCTTTAAATTGACGATCTTTAGGAATATCAATAGTATTTGTGACCACCACTTGTTTGATAATACCTTCTTTAATGGCTTGTTCCATTTTTTGGGGAGCCTGACCACTAAAAACACCATGCGAAGCAAAAATATAAACTTCTTTCGCCCCTGCCTCTTTTAAGGCTTTGGCTCCATTGATAATTGTGCCTCCAGTATCAATCATGTCATCGACAATAAAGCAAGTTTTCCCTTTAATATCACCAAGGACAAACTCAACTTCAGCTTTATTTGGTTCGGGACGACGTTTTGCAATTACGGCTACTCCATCGGTCATTGAACCAGTATAAGAATCAACTTTATGGACACGGGTTAAACCACCATGGTCCGGTGAAACTAAAATACAGTTTTTCGGATCTAAATGTTCATCAATAATCGTGTCAATAATTTCGCGAGCTAGTGTTTGAGCTGCTGAAAAATTATCCATCGGAATGTTAAAAAATCCCATAATTTGTTGTGAGTGAATATCGATAGTAATTACCCGATCGGCCCCAGCAGTAGTTAATAAATCTGCTACTAATTTAGCCGTAATTGGTTGGCGTCCTTTTGCCTTACGGTCTTGGCGAGCATAACCATAATAGGGCAAGACAACATTGATTGTTTGAGCGCTTCCCCTCTTTAAAGCGTCAATAGCAATTAATAATTCCATTAAATTATCATTTACAGGAGAATTAGTTGACTGAATTAAATAAACATCTTTCCCTCGTACTGAATCTAAAGCTTGGGTCAAAATTTCACCATCGGCAAAACGAATTGTATCAATTCGTTTTGGTTCAATATTTAAAATTTTGCAAACTTCATCTGTTAGTTTTTTACTTGCGCTTAGGCTAAAAATATTGATTTCGCCTTCATTGTTGGCCGGATGGGCCTGTTGTTCGTTCATCTCTTATCCTCAATCTCTACATTTAAAATGATATAATTTTTTCTAAAAAATGAAAACTTTTCAGACTACAAAAACGCAAAAAATAACCGAAAAAACGGGATTAATGATTATTTTTGGCTGATTTTTGTTCCACAAATTCTTCAAAGTGAAAGGCTGAAGTTGGGTCAAGGATTTCAAATTTTAAGACACGTATCTTCCCAAATCGGTGGGTTCGATACCGAAGTTTAGCATAGTAACGATGATAATTATGAGAATCACGGAGTAAAGTCAAACTTTTAAACCTCGCATAAGGAATTATTAAATCCTTTGAACGAATGTCCCCAGTTTGGCGCCTCACGATTAAATTTTTATTAGTAGCTAATACCAAAATAACTTGGTTTGTTAGGCTAAGACTGCTTCCTTGCCCTAATAAAGCTGAATAAACAGTTTCGTCTTCAGCTACCATTTTATTTGCTAGTTTTTCATATCTTCCAAGCGACAACGGCGACAAAGTGTCGTTAGCCCAATGATGCTCATAGAGATCGTGAAAAACTCTTTTTCCACTCTTCATATTCTACCTCGGGTTTATTTTAACAAACTGCTCTTTGCGAAGGAAAATAGTTCTTCAAAATTAAAAAAGTGATGAAAAAAGGTTGAAAAGATATATCGATAAAGGTACGATAATACGATTCTTAAATAAGAATCGTGACATAGAAATGGTGGAAATAAAATGCAAAGTAGAAAAAAAGATAATCTAGAATACAAAAGTAGGAACGGTTATAAAAAAGAAATGGCTTTGGCAATATTTTTTCTTAACCAATTAAGAAAAAATATCAAAACTAGTGACTCAGAAAAAATTACCTTCCAAACCCATTTTATTGGAAGTAAAAAAACCAACCTTATCGCGGTTAATCCAGAAGATAAACACTTTGATTTTGATATTAATTTATGCTTGGATTTAGCAATAACAAAAGAAAAAGGAATAAATAAAATTTTTATATTAAATCTAGATAGTCTCCATAACCTTCTTCAACCATATCCTTTTTCGGCACAAAACGAATGGCAGCAGAATTAATACAATAACGTTTGCCTCCATGTTCTTTTGGTCCATCATCAAAAACATGACCAAGATGGTTATTACTTGATTGGCTAGTTACTTCTGTTCGTACCATGCCGTGCGAATAATCGGCATGATGGTTAATTTTTTCAGACTTAATTGGTTTAGTAAAACTCGGTCAGCCACAACCAGAATCAAATTTGTCATTGGATGTAAATAAAGGTTCTCCAGTCACGATATCGACATAGATACCCTTTTCCTTATGGTTCCAATAAGCATTTTGAAAAGGTGGCTCAGTTCCCTTTTCTTGGGTAATATGTTTTTCTCAAGGTGTTAAGGTTGATTTATCACGTTTTTTCATTTTAACCTCTTACTTGATTTTACAAATTTTGGTTATCTATCTTTGGAAAAGCCTGCTAAAAGTAAAAAGAGTGACAAACAAATAACAAGAAGAACGCGAATTTTAAGTGCCAAACCTCCATTTTTGCCTTTAGATAGGAATTAAATTATAATTTATGCAATGAAAGATAAGAGAGTGATCAATTAACATGAGTTTAATTAATATTGAAAATTTAGGACACCAAAACGGCGGAAAGATTCTTTACCGTGAAGCCAATATGAGAGTTAATAAAGGTGAACATGTTGGCTTAGTTGGACCGAACGGAACCGGAAAAACAACCTTGTTAAATTTGATTGCCCAAAAAGCGACCCCTGATCATGGAACTATTGAGCTTCATCCCAAGGCAAAAATTGGTTACCTTGACCAACATCAAGACTTGGATGGGAGTCAGACAGTCGAAGCTTATTTAAAAGATACCTTCCAAGAACTTTACCAACTGGAAGCCAAAATTAATGATGTTTATGAAAAAATGAGTGTTGATTATCAAGAAAGCGAATTAACCAAGGCTCTTTCCTGGCAAGAAGAATTATCAATTCTTGGTTTTTACGAAATTGATAAAAAAATTGGTAACCTCGTTAATGGTCTTGGGATTGACATTGGCAATCTTGAAAAACGTTTAGACCAATTATCAGGCGGTCAACGTGGAAAAATAATTTTGGCAAAATTATTGTTAAAAAATGATGACTTTATTTTGCTTGATGAGCCTACTAACTTTTTAGACGTCGCTCAAGTGGAATGATTGGCGAAGTTTTTACAAAGCTACGAAAACGCTTTTCTTCTTGTATCCCATGATGTAGATTTTATTAATAAAACAGTAAGTATTATTTATGCGGTGGAAAACCAAGAGCTGAACCGTTACGTCGGAAACTACGATAAGTACCTAGAACTTTCAGCCTTAAAGGCCTCACAATATGAGTCGGCCCGACAAAGCCAACAAGAAAAAATCGCAAAATTAAAAGATTATGTTGCCCGTAATGCCGCTCGTGCTTCAACAGCCCGAAGCGCCCAATCGCGCCAAAAGCAATTAGACAAAATGGATGTTCTTCAAGCTCATTCTAAATTGGTTAAACCAAAAATGAGTTTTAAATATCGTCGTCCCGGAACCGCTATTATTGTCGATGCAAAAAAATTAGAAATTGGTTATCAAATTCCACTAATTAATCCACTTACCTTCCAATTAAGAGAAGGCCAAAAATGAATCGTTAAGGGTCATAATGGAATTGGAAAAACAACTTTCTTAAATACGATTGCTGGTTTACTAAAACCTTTAAATGGGGAATTAAAAATCGGAAATGGTGTCGATATTGCTTACTTTCACCAGGTAGAAAGTTTTCATGAGGAAACTCCGATTAGTTATCTAATGCACCTTCATCCCGAAATGTTAGAAGGCGAAGTTCGAGCTACGATTGGTAAATTTGGAGTGAAATCAGAGTTAATGATGAACCCTCTTAAGAGTTTATCTGGAGGTGAACAAACAAAAGTAAAGTTAGCCGCTTTAAGTTTAGAACCAAATAGTTTGTTAATTTTAGATGAGCCTACGAACCACATTGACGTTTTGGCTAAAGAAGCCCTATTAGAAGCTATTCAGGAGTTTCCGGGTACTGTTTTAATTACCACCCATGATAGTAACTTCGAAACTCAATGGGCTGATAAAGTATTAAATTTTGAAGACTTTATTGATTAAAAAGGAATGTAATGGAAACTTGTTACCTTTGTAAAAGAGCCATTAAAAGTTATCAGTTAGTAGAAGATAATTTGCAACAGCGTTGGAAAAAGACTTTAGTCCACCGTGGTTGCAAAACAAGGTTATTTAAAACTTTGAAGTGATTCTTTATTTTTCTAGGAATTTGTGTCGTTCTTGGTATTATGTGTTTTATACTTGGTATCGTTTTAATGATTACTAATGATTCAAATAGCTTTGGTATAGAGCCAGGTTATCTTTTTGTTCTTCTCTTGGGATTTATATTGCCGATAATTGGGATGATTGTTCAGGGAATTGCTTTCTTCCTTATTCGTCAAAAAATTCAATCAGAACATCATGAAGATGATTTTATTGATCAAGAAGCTTATATGGAATACCAAGAACTTCATTCAAAAAAAGATGCTTAAGTGTTAACACTTAAGCATCTTTTTTTCCATTCAAACCAAACAATTCTCTTCCATTATCACTAGTAGTCGCAATTACCACCTCAGACGAAACATTACGTAAACTGGCAATTACATTAATAACCACAGGTAGGAAACGGGGGTAATTAATTTTCTTTTCGTAAGGACGCGGCGCTTTGTAAGGCGCATCCGACTCAACTAGCATCCTATTTCAAGGAATTCTTGTTGCTGCCTCGCGCATATTTTTGTTATTGGTAATATCGCCATTAAACGATAAGTAGCAACCAAGATTTAAAAATTCTTCAGCAACTGCTCATGGTCCAGCAAAGGAGTGAAGCATTGCGCCCTTTAGTTTAGGGAACTCTTTTAAAATTTTTAAACCATCACGATAAACTTGGTCACTACCATCATCATGAAAATGTAAACAAACCGGCAAATTGTGCTTGATAGCAAGATTTAATTGATCTCGAAAGATTTTGCGTTGTCTATCTTTATAACGTTTGCTTCGAGAATAATCTAAACCAATCTCTCCAATTCCAACAACTTTATTAGCATTCGCTAAAAAATCGATTTGTTCAACTGCTTCATCACTAAATAAATGCGCTTCGTTAGGATGGATTCCTACTAGGGCATAAACTTGGGAATTCTTTTCTGCTTGAATGATGGCTAATTTTGATGATTTCACATCATAGCCGACACAATTTAATAAATCAATTCCAGAATCTTTAGCATCACGCACCAACTCACTAGAAGAGATGTCTAATTCGATGTAAAGATTGTCATTTAGATGACAATGGACATCGTAAATTCCAGCCATATTTTTTCCTCTTTTTCTATTTTTATTTTAAATTAAAAACTTGAAAAGCGTTCTCTGTCGTATGCTTTATTATTTCCTTTGGCGTTAAGTTTTTTAAATCAGCAATTTTTGCGACAGTATAGGAGATGTATTTCGGAAAATTTTTTTGTCCCCTTAAAGGATGAGGAGTTAAGTAAGGAGCATCTGTTTCCACTAATAAGCGATTTAGTGGAATCATTTTAGCAGCCGTTTGTAAATCTTTCGCATTTTTGAAAGTAACTGCACCTCCGATATTAATATAGCAACCTAAGTCTAAAAACTTTTGGGCATAAGTTTCATTGGCTGAGAAACAATGAACAATCATTCTTGGTGCCGGAAGACTCTTGATAATTTCTAAAGCATCATCGTAAGCTTCATAGTTATCCTTCGCATCACGAATATGCATCATTAATGTTAGGTTATTTTTACGAGCAATGTCAATTTGAGCCTTAAACCATTCTTTTTGGAGTTCACGGTGTTCTTTGGCTCAATAATAATCTAATCCCACTTCACCAATTGCAACAACTTTCGGCGATTTAGCGAGTCTCGCTACCTCTTCTAGAGCTGCTTTGGGGAAATTGTGGACATCCATCGGATGAATCCCTACTGCCACAAACATATTGGGATAAGCTGTTGCTTGCTCTAAAGCTAATTTAGATGACTCTAAATCAAAGGCACAATTGAGAAAGTAACCAACTCCAGCCTCTTGGGCTTCTTTAACTAGGGTTTTTATCTCAAAACCTTCGTCAGCATATGAGCCATCATTAAAATGGGTGTGAGCATCAAAAATTAAATTTTTATCCATTGAAGAATTTTCTCCTTATTTTAAAAACTTCCTTCAAAATGAAGGAAGTTTTTATCAATTCCGAATCCCGATTAAATAGCAATTAATCTTAGTTTATCTATTGGCTTAACTAAGTAAGCGATTTAGGATTATTCCAAAAGCGAATAATATCGATTAAATTATTTTATTTATTAGGTACTTAGGTTTTTGATTCTATAACTAGTTTAGTTCGAAACGACGTACGCTGTAATCAACATCTTGCGTAAAACGGTTTTGTTTGTGTTTGTAAAGCAATGTGATTGATTCTGGCTTATGGTTATCAAAAGCTTGTTTCAAGGCATTAGCAGTAGCATCTCAAGCGATACAATGCACTTTTTTACCATCGTGATTTACTCAAAATTCTAGTAAATCATGTTCATCCCCTTCACGTGTTACAATCGTTTTAAAAACGATTTCGTCAAGATTTTCAACTGGGAAAGTCCCATTTAATAAGTTTGAATCTCCACGATTATCAAAATTGTTTGTCACTTTTACCTCCTCGTAATAGTAAGTTGTTTCAGTTCAAAGAGAGGAAAAAATATTTTCTGGTCAATTTAAAATAAAACTTATCCTTATTTTATATTAATAAATCTTAAAAAGTAGTCCTATTTTTCGGTGGAATTGTCTTTTTTGTCGAAAATAAAAATAAACTTTTGAGTTGCCTTTCTCTTGGACGAATATTTTGCTGTTTTTTACATGCTAAAATTATTTTTGAACGTAAAAAGGAGATTTATGTCAAATTGTCAAATTGTCAAGTTGATGACCAATCGTTATAGTGCCCGAGTTTTCGATGAAACCTTTCAAGTACCAAAATCGGTTCTAGAAAGTCTTTTAGAATCGGTTAGGTTAAGTCCTTCGGCTTATGGAGCCTTGAACTATCGTGTGCTCGTATTTCCAAGATCAAAAACTCGTTCCGAGTTAAACCCTATTTTTGGTAATCAAAATAACTTTGTTACTGCTTCTGAAATTATTTTGTTCGTCGCTGATCGGTGAAGCAAGGTCGAAAGTCAAACTGTGGATAAAACAATTGACCTCATGTTTCCGGACTCTCAAGATAGTTTTAAAAAGCAAATCTATGCAAATAATTTTCACCAACGTTATGATGGTCTTTACAAAAACAATCCTCAACTTGGCGATGAATGAAGTGCGAAGCAAGTTTATATTGCCTTAGGTGTTGGTTTGGTGGCCGCCGAAAGTCTTGGTCTAGACTCTTGCCCTTTGGGAGGATTTGACGAAAAAGCTTGCACCAAATGACTTCAAACTAAAGGGTTGATAGCGCAAGATGAAATGGCAGTTATTGCCTTAGCAATTGGGAAAGCATCGCCACATCCGAAAAAAGCTAAAATTCGCCAACCAATGGCAGAATTTGCCAAAATCATTAATTAACGAGGTAGTAATCACCGTCGGGGTGGTAATATTGCCTCTTTTTAAGGACTTTTTTGTATAATTAAAACATCGACTTTGCAATCCACACGCGTTGCAAAGTACATCAATCAGAAAGTAGAGAAAAAAATAATAATGAAAGCATTTGATTATGAAGATATTCAATTAATTCCCGAACTTTGTATAGTTTCTTCGCGAAGTGAATGTGACACAAGCGTTAAATTGGGAAAACACACCTTTAAACTACCAGTTGTTCCTGCCAACATGGCTACTATTATTAACGAAGACCTAGCTTTTCAACTAGCAAGTGCCGGTTACTTTTACGTAATGCACCGTTTTAATGTTGATTTTGTCGGGTTCATTCGAAAAATGAAAAAGGCTAATTTGGTCAGTTCAATTTCTGTCGGTGTTAAACCAGCGGATTATGAACTGATTGACAGTTTAAATAAAGAAAACTTAGTCCCCGATTTTATCACGATTGATATTGCTCATGGACATGCCGAAAGTGTTAAAAACATGATTCAATATATTCGGAAGATATTTGCTGATAAGGTGTTTATTATCGCTGGAAATGTAGGAACACCCCAAGGAGTGAGAGACCTTGAGGCATGAGGTGCTGATGCCACTAAAGTCGGAATTGGTCCTGGAAAAGTTTGCATCACAAAATTAAAAACTGGTTTTGGAACCGGAGGGTGACAATTATCAGCGGTTAAATGATGTAGTAAAGTAGCTACGAAACCCATCATTGCTGATGGAGGTATTCGAGTTAATGGTGATATTGCCAAATCAATTCGCTTTGGAGCCAGCATGGTAATGGTCGGTTCGCTATTTGCTGCTCACCAAGAATCACCTGGAAAAGTAGTTGAAATTGATAATGAACTTTACAAAGAATACTTTGGAAGCGCTAGTGAGTTCAATAAAGGCGAAAAGCGCTATGTTGAAGGAAAAAAGGAAGTTATTAAAATTCGTGGATCAATTTTTGAAACTATCACAGAAATGACCCAAGACTTACAATCGTCAATTTCTTATTCTGGCGGTAATAAAGTTGCCGATATTAAAAAAGTTAATTACGTTATTCTTAAAGATGCTAATCTATTTTAAAAAAAATCACCCAATTGGGTGATTTTTTTAAACATTGGTTTCTAGGGAATTGTATAGTTCAACTTGCAAAGGAGTTTTGTTGTTTAAAGCGAGAAAATAGGCCCCATGGAGGTTAGCTTCATTCTTGAAGGTAGCGGCTTTTAAACTAAAAGTAAGGGGCATCCCTAAGTCCGCATAAATTCTAGTGACATATTTTTGAAGATGTTTCATAAAAATTTGGTTAGCACTAATTCCACCGCCAATTAAAAAAATCTCCGGAGTAATAGTAAAGGAAATATTAACGATAGTTTTTGCAAGGTTGAAAAGCATTTCATCTAAATAAGCAAATTCTTTTTGAGGTTCTAGTTGCTTATCGTAAGCTTGAAAATAATTTTCTAATTTTTGTTGCTCACCTTGACTTGCTAATAAGTCGTTAAGTCGCTTCTCTACATTGCGCGGTGAAGCGACTTGCGAAAGGTTTTGATAAGGTTCATTGACATGATTACTTGCTAAAAAACAACCAAATTCGCCGTTCAAACCATTCAAGAGTTTGCCGTTAATCATTAAGGCACCTCCAATACCAGTTCCTAAGACCATCGTAATGATATTTTGGTAGCCTTGGGCTGAGCCGTATTGGTTCTCCGCCACTAAGGAACAATTTGCATCATTTTCCACACTAATCGGTAAGTTATAACAACTCAATTCTTTTTTCCAGTTAAAGCCTTCATAATTAAGAATTGCTGATAAACCAGAAATCGTTCCGTTAGCATTCACCACTCCACAAGTGGCAAAAGATAAAGCAGTGATTACAAAATTGCTTTGAAAAAGGGCAATTTTTTCTTTGATTAATTGTTTGAGGATCGCACTTTCAATTAAAGCTTCATGGTAATCAATAATATCAGTTTTAATTAAGGAATGATTTGTATCAAAAAGAGCAATTTTGGTGGCGGTTCCGCCAATATCAAAAGTTAAAATCATTTACTTAACCTCAACCTTATTAATTAGCGCATGCATATCTTCAGCAGTTTGAGCATTGATTAATTGTTGACGGAATTCATCATTGATTAATTGGCGGGCAATACTACTTAAAATTTTTAAATGGGCTTCATCAGCTCCGCGATCAGGAATTGCTAAAGCAATTGCGACTTTGGTTAGTGAACCGTCAATTGAGTTCCATTCAATACCATTGGCAAACGTAAAGACAAAAACACCAGGTTTTTTAATATCAGTAATTTTGGCATGAGGAATAGCAATCCCATCATTAAAACCTGTAGAACCTTCTTTTTCACGTTTATGAAGTCCTTTGAGAACTTTTTTATAGTTGGTGGCAAAGCCTAAATCTAAATATTTTTGGGCAATTAGGGCGAAAGCTTCTTTTTGAGTTGAAACTTGATTATCAAGAAAAACATGGTCAATGTTAAAAATTTCTGCTTCCATACTTTATAAAACCTTTCTAAAATTTATTGGTAAAAGGACAGTAACAATTTCTAGTGGTTGAATGGTAAATGAACTTTTCGTTTCGAAGATTTCTTCTAAACCGTTTGAACGTGTCAACGATAAAGGTTCATTATTTCAAGTCATTGAAATCGTGATTGGCTTTGAACTGCTATTAAAACCACGAACTAAGATTTGTTGGTGATCTCAGGTTAGTTTTAAAGTTTTTACAATAAAATCACGGTTGTTTATTTCTAAGAAAGTCTTCGGTAAAATCTGGTTTAGGTTTGGTTTTGGCAAAAGAAAACGGTCAAAGCGATGCGCTAATTTATTAAAATTTTGCACTTGATAAAAGGGTACTTTTAAAATTGTGTTTTCAGCCAATTCTCAACTATTTTCTTGGTTATCAGCAAATCACCAAGCTTCAAAAACAAGTTCCTTTTGAAGAAAAGCAGCATCATTAGTAGGCACCACAATTTCACTGGTTCCAGAGGCTCTTCCTGGTCGCCATAGAAGGTTATTCCGACCTAAATAAGGGACACTACGGTAAAGTGTGAGGTGTAATTCTTGGTCATTAACTACTTCATACTCATTTAAACCATTAGTAATTCAACCAAGTTTTTCAGTTGCATTTTGAAAATAAACAAACGATTCCATTGTTTCAATTGCAACTGGTTTTTCGGTTCATTTTTCTTCTTCTCAAACTGCCAAATCATTTTCCAAGTGCGTTGGGCGTTCAATTGTACAATAACTTTGGTTCGCAAAAACAGAACTTTGTTTTTGCGAATTTTGAGCCACAATTCTTCAACGAATGGTTTCCACTTGGTTTTTAACCACAATTCGGCAATAGATAGTTGGTTGATCGGTTAAAAATAATTCTAGTTTAACTAATTGTTCTACCAATTCGGAGTTATCAAAACTCTTCGGCACTAAATAGGTATTATTGATGATAATGTGTTGCACTTGATCAAAAATTTCGTTTTTTGTAGTAGTTTTAATGAGTTTTTCAATTGGTAAATTAGCGTTTGAAACTGGAGAATAATCGTAAGAGTCTCCACCATCAAATTGAGCGTAAAGTTTGAACTGGTTTCGATAAATTTTGGCATTTTTATAATCATATAAATCAATCGTTCCATCTTCATTAATTTGCGGACAATAGAAACCATGATTTTTTTTGCGGCAAGCTTTTTTGGCCACTTCTTTGGGTGTTAAAATGGTAAAACTCATTGGTGACAAACTAGTCTTTAAAATAAGAACATCAGTTTCATAAAAAGTGGCAGTGCCAGTAGTTGCCTCCCCCTGAGTGGCATCAATAGCAACCACTTGTTGACCACCGGAATTACTTTTTTGCTTTAAAACTACATGGTGAACCCTATTATTTTTATTGTCGAAAAGTTCAAAGTGTTTAAATGGAGTGAAAACTTTTAGTTGGATATCTTTTTCTAAGCGATAAGGCTTAGGATTAAAAACTAATAATTGTTCTTCCTTTAAATTAAGAGCGCTAGCAAAATTTTTCAAACATTTAGTCGTTTCTGAAAGCACAATATCGTTGGCTTGTCTTAAGCGCACTAGAATATCAGCATTGGTTTGGTCACTATTGCAACCACCCGCACTATCATGAGCTTGGGAAAGCAAGATTAACTTTAAGGCTTTGTCAATTGTTGCTTGTGGGTAACCACCCCCAAGACTTCATCAGCAAATCGCTAAAGGTTCCAAAACGTTATAAAGGTTTGTCTCTACTTGTTTCATCAACATTTTAATATCAGCTCTTTGCGAACCAATTGTTTTATGAATTCTTGATAAGGCTGGACTTTTTAATTCGTTTTTTAAAGTTCCTAATTTTGTCTCATCCACTTTTAAATTTTGGAAAAAATCATCGTAATCTGACAGGATTCATTCATCTGTTGACAGTTTGTTAACTGCTTCAAGAAACTGCGGGGTTCATTCATTAATTGGTGCTTGATCTCCACCCAGAGGTAAAAGTAACGTTTTCTCGGTATTTGGTGAATTTTTTTTGAGATCCTCGACAATTACTTGCATGTTTTCTAGGAAGGTTAGGGCTTGTGTGTCCACATTTTTTTCGTTGAGGGCA
Source organism: Entomoplasma freundtii (assembly GCF_002804205.1). Lineage (GTDB taxonomy): Bacteria > Bacillota_I > Bacilli_A > Mycoplasmatales > Mycoplasmataceae > Williamsoniiplasma > Williamsoniiplasma freundtii. Next base: position 42,504 of record NZ_CP024962.1, on the reverse strand, counting down.
AGGTAAGGGAAATTAGATCCTGCCGATCAATAGCCAAATAAAAGGTTATAAGCATTAATGGTTGTTCCGTCAATTCCCTCTCATTTGGTATAAAGGCCATACTTTTGGATTTCACCTTTGCGAACCCCACGTCAATAAAGGAAATTGTGAAGATTAAATTGCTTATAAATTTGTGGCATTTGGGCATTGTGGCCAAATGAATCAGGAACATAAGCGGTATGCAAAAAGTGACCACTATAAGTTTCAGCTAACTTTATTCCGTATAGCAAATTTCTAAAAATTGATTCTGAAGTGGTGTTGAAGAAATCTGGTTGGGTATATCATGGACCAATAATAATTTTCTTATCAACAAGAAGTTGGTCTAGCTCAAAATCCTCAGGATAGTATTCACGATAATCATCAATGATTGATGTTTGTCCATCATAAGTAAAATTTTTATATGATTGATTCTTTTTAAAAGTTTCTTTAATAGCTTTGATATTTTGAATTAATAAGACATCACTATCTTGTTTTGTAAAATATCATTCTTTGTCTCAATGAGTATGAGGGACTACATATATTTTTCAAGAATCATTCATTTTTATTCAACCTCTACTTTTTGGGCTTTTTTCTTTTTGAAAGTGAGCATTTTTGGTTTTGTAGTAACTAATTTATGACAATTTTGGCCAAATTTTTTTCAACCTTGTCATTTGTCAACAAAATATTTGGCAATACTTTTACCGATTCAAGTTCAATATTCTTTCGTCGATTGCCAATGATTGCGGAAATAAGTGATAAAGAAATGATGAATTTTTTGCAAAATAACTTTTGGTTGTTTAAAGAAAGTTTTAGTGTCAAGTCATAAACTATGGCGACGGTCAGCACGAGTTTGTTGCTCCGTTTTTAAAAGTTCTGCTTCTTCACCGACGACTTTTTTCTTTAGTAAACCAGCAATTGTGGCGGTTACCACGATGCCCAAAACAATGGGCAAGATTCAAGCCATTGGTCAGAATGGTGCGCTATTTTGTTGAATATATCCTAAAAAAGTTCCTAACGGTGACCCAAGACCAGCAGCAAATTTAACATTAAATAAAGTAACTCCCAAACCAGCGACAGCGGCTCCACAACAATTAGCAAAAATAACACGGAAGGGATCGGCGGCAGCAAAAGGAATTGCGCCTTCAGTAATTCCCATAATTCCGGTTCCCAAAGCCGCTTTACCCATCACCCTTTCGTTTTTGGTATAACGATTTTTGAAAATAATGGTCGAAAGTCACATTCCTAGTGGTGGGACAGAAATCGCTGCTTGCGCTGCAGTTCCTGGAATAAAGTTGGCATCCCAATAGCCGCCACCATTGGCTAAGGCGGTCGCTAACGTTTGGTAGAAAATGACTGTTCCAAAGACTAAGGCTGTTTTATTGAATGGACCCCCTAAGTCGAAGGCTACCATTAAGGAAATCACAAGCGCTAAGACATAACCAGTACCGGCAAATTGTTTTTCAAGCGACACCAAACCATCGAACATTCCTAACACAAGGTTGGCAATTGGTGGACCAATGACAAACTTAGTGAAAGTCGCAATCGCAAAGGTGGCGACAATCGGAATAATCATCAACGGGACTACCGGTAGTAAAATTCGTGGTCAACGAATAATTTTTAATATTTGCACGGTTCAACCAGTTAAAATTCCGATAATAATCGCCCCTAAAAAGCCGGCTCCCGGTTCAATAACAGCATTGGGTGCAACCGGTACAGAAATACCAAGCATTTTATTATCATTAATAATTCATCCACCAATAATTCCTGGCGCTAAACCTGGTTTATCCGCCATTGAATAAGCAATGAAGCCAGCGAAAAGCGGAATCATTAATTTAAATCCCAACCCTCCAACATCCATTAGGAATTGTGGAAATGGTCTTTCGCCCAAAACCCAATTTTCTGTATAGTCTCCAACAGAATCCAGATACTCAGTTTGAAAGGCACATAAATTCGCAATAGCCATTAGAATTCCTGCAGCAATTGTCAATGGCAAGATTCAAGAAATACCCGTCATCATATGACTCAGCATTCCTTTTCGCTTAGTTGTACCAAAGGTGACATTGCCAACTTTAGTCCCTTTTTTTCCATAAGGAGTGCCCTTGTCTCAAGCTTCGACTAGGAGATTGGCCGGGTCTTTAATGGCATCATTAACACCGCATTGGAAAGTTTTCTTGCCTTGAAAACGACTAAGGTCGATTTTGACATCGGCCGCAATAATAACTAAATCGGCTTCACGTAGGATATTTTCAGGAATGATATTCTCAGCTCCAATCGTTCCTTGAGTTTCTACATGAATTTTATGACTTAGTTTTTCAGCAGTTTTAGTTAACTGTTCAGCCGCCATATAAGTATGAGCTACACCAGCAGCACAAGCGGTGATGGCAACAATTTTTAGGGATTGCGTTTGTGGCTCAGGCGTTGATGAAGTTGGTAAATTTTGTAATTGATCGTTATCCATAAACCCGTCCTTTATTTAATTGTTTTATCCAAGAAAAACATAATTGGTTCATCAAGCGATTTCGGTCCAAATTGAATTAAAAAACGCATCTTAGCAACCTTCGCAGTTTCGAGATTTGTTCAAAAATCATCTCACTCATCACTTCTTTGCTCTGGAAGTCAATTCAGAAGCGAATAATTTTTTTGGTTGGCCACAAAACCATCGGTACTTTGACGTTGGTTATTCATAGCCTTTTTTTCATTTTTTTTCGCTTCAGTAACAAATTGATGGTAATTATCTGATAGTCAAAAATGGGAGTTTTCAAGTTTGGCTGTTGGCTCAATTATTGCTAAATCGGCCAGTTTCACTGATAAATAAGAACTTTTCATTAACTCAAGAGTTTGTGACTTAACTCCTGCTTTACTCCAATCTTCAACAACTTCACCAGTCACCAAATTTTTGGATTGGTTAATAAGTCCACCCGCTTGATCATCTTTGGGTATTGTCGCAATTTCCGCAGCTATTTTATTGGTAAAACTATCAAGTCATTGACCAATTGTTGTCTTGTAATCATCATTAACCACTGGCGGTTTGACTCAATCAATTGAGTCGCCAAAGGTTGGAATCAATATTTCATTTTCAGAGTCGTATGTCGTCTCCAGGACTTGCTTTTTAGCTACTCTCATTATTGTTTCAATTTTGTCAATTGAAAGCGGTGGCGTTTTTCAAGAACATGAAACAACTCCAGCACTTGTGGTTGAAACTAGCGAACAAGCGACCAAGAAACTTAAAATTTTCTTCATAAAGCCCCTTTCATTATTAGGTCATCTCTCTACTTACATTTCTATCTAAAGAAAGGGTTAATGTTTAGTCTTGCTTTGCTTAGCAATAAAAAACGGAATATGGTTCTAGCCAATTAATCCATGATCTCGTCAAGAGTCAATTTCTTCCCGTAGCAAACGATTCCCTTTTAATTCGGAAGCATACTTTTCAAAATAAATAGTTTTCACAATATTATTAAAAATAATGTAATTTTGAATCGGTGACAAAATTTGTTTGGCGTTATAACCATCAACCCGTTTAGAAATATCATCAATTTCAATAGTTCGATCAACATACTTATTAATTGAATTATTCGAATTAGTTGTAATTAACCAGATTTTAATTTGGTGCTGTTCGAGACGTAAACGCCGTACTCAAGAATATAGTTTGCGACTGCAAGCCCTTGCAGAATAAATGATGACGACAGATTTTTTATCTAATTGCGATCAAGCTTTAAGGTATTGGGGTTCTTTGTCATTCAACATAACAAATTGTTTTGACCCAGTAAATTGACAAAAACCAAGAAAATCTTGTAAGGCTAGATAAGAGTACCCAAAACCTAAAGTGATAATCTTGGGATAATTATGAATATCTTCCACAAAGTCATTTAAGTATTCTTTTTGTTGGTTAAGAAGGCGAAATGTTTGTTCATTGGAACGAACCATCAAGTCATTGATTTTAGTTAAATTCAAAACATCGTTAGTTAAATCAGGATTATCTACTGATGCATCCTGTTGGCCAAGAGTATAGCCAAGATAAACCAGGAATTCTTTGAGATCACGTAATTTAAGTTTTTCAAAGAAGCTATAAATAAAACTCACGCCCACGCCATACTTTTTCGCTATTTTGTTTAGTGGCGTTGCAATTAGTTGATTATAGTTAGCTAGACATCAATCGTGAAAATCAACTTCGTTTTCGTTTAAAACTCCTAAATTGATTAAATATTTATTTACCATAAAATGTCCTCATTTATTGAATTAAAGCAGTATCAATCTCGATTTGATTATTATTTTCAATAACATTTCGTAATCATTCTCCAGATTTCTTCGTACGCCGGTTTTGCGTTTCTAAATCTAATTCAACTAACCCATAGCGGTTTTTGAAGGCATTCGCTCAACTTCAACAATCAATAAAGGTTCAAAGGTGATACCCAAAGCAATTAGCCCCGTCTTTAATGGCAAGGTGAAGTCAATAAAGGTGTTCTTTTATAAAATCGATTCGATAATCATCTTGAATTTGACCACTTTCATTACGAAAGCGACCCTCATCACTTACTCCCATGCCGTTTTCTGAAACAAATCAAGGAATGTTATTATAGTTTTCTTTCAAATCCATCGCGATATTGTAGAGGGTTTTAGGATGAATTTCTCAACCACGATGAGGATTAATTCGACGTTCTGGCCATTCATAATTAGCAAACCATTTTTCAGGCATTAAAGGACCTTCAAATATTTCCGTCGGTGCTTGAATACGTGCTGGTTGATAATAATTAACGCCTAAAAAGTCAATTTTGGCTTCGGCAATTTGTTTTAAATCGTTCGGTTGCACTTTAGGAAGATGACCTTCTGCTTCTAAAAGGTCAACTAACTCTGGACTAATAGTGCCTTTTACGGTTCCATCTAGAAAAAAGCGATTAAACATTAAATCACGACGTTGAGCCGCTTGGACGTCGGCCTGATTATCGCTTTTAGGATAGGCGGGAGTTAAGTTTAAAACAACGCCAATTTGTTTGTGAGGGTCACTTTGGAAAAGCAAGTGGAAAGCGTTAACCACTTTCGCATGAGCTACCAAAGTCCCTCAAGCTGCTTGAATCGCACGTTTAAAATCGCAAATTTTTGGCCAATAAAGTTTGTATAGGTAACAAGCTTCGATAGGTACAATTGGCTCATTAAAGGTGATTCAGTAATCCACTACGTCACCAAATTCTTGAAAACATATTTTGGCATATGCCACAAAGTGGTCAATTACTTTGGGGTTTTCAAAACCACCAATGTTTTGAAAAGCAATTGGCATGTCAAAGTGAAATAAGTTGACAACCACTTTGATATGACTGGTTTTCAATTTTTCAAAATAGCTACGATAAAAAGCAATTGCCTCAGGATCTGGTTTGTTCGTTTCTAAATCGGCAATTAAACGAGTTCATTGGATTGAGGTACGAAAACTATTATGTTTTAAGCCCTTCATTAGTTCGATATCTTTTGAGTAATGTTTGTAAACAGCCGTGGTAATTGTTGGTCCTACTTGATTAAAAAAGTCTTCCGGCTTATTTTCAAACCAATAATCCATAATACTCATTTGTTTTTTACCGAAATTCCCTTCCGATTGCGGTCCACTAGTCGCGGTTCCTCATCAAAAATCAGGGTTAAATTGAATTTTCATTTTTTCTCCTTTTTCCATTCTATTAAGTTAATTCTAAAACTTTTTTCCAAATTATCATTACCTTCTTTTATTAAGAAAAGTCTACGGTGGTGGTGAAATTTCTTATTTAAAAAACTAGATTAGTAAAAATTAATCTTACTAATCTAGTTTTTTAAATAATTTTTAGAGGATTTAAACGTGAATTTTTGAAAAAATTTTTTTCAAGTTTTCTGTTTCGTTGGTAAGGTCTTCTTGCGAATATTCTTTTGAACCTAAGAGGTTAGTTAGAGAGTGGTAAGCTTTCTTTAAGTCGCTTAAATCTAAGTCCCCTTTTTCAAGATAATCACGTACTTCTTGAACAAGGTTTAAACTTGGTTGATGATCAAATTGACGTAAATTGTTTTCCAAAATCGGATCGTAGTTCGGATTTGTAAAGACTAAGTCTTCTGGATTTGTTACTTCACTTCCACCTAAGATTGCCTTATTTATTTCATAAAGATTTTTGGCTGAATTTACTTTTTCTTCATATTTAGCATAATCTTGATCTAAAAGATTATTTGAGTAACGAACCCTTGCAAGATGGTGGTTTGCTAATTCCTTAGCAGTCTCTAGGCTTGTTCCATTTGCCTCTAATAAAGCGGTTTTTGTTCATAATAAATTAGAAGGAATAATGTGACTATAATCTGGCTCATAATAAGTACGACCATCACGATCTAAGGCATATAAAAACATGCCTGCTAAATTGTTATCGTAAGAATATTTAGCAACATCATACATATTTGATTCTTCATAAGGTTCTTTTTGATCATGTCAGCGATTATTATCTTTTTCTTCTGGGAACGTTAAACCGGGCAAGAATTTACTTGAGTCAATATACGCACTGTAATCCTTAACGGCACGCTCAGTCCTTTCAGATGATGCACCGTATTGTTGGTAAGCTAATAAATCAAAACAATCGGCCACATTTTGGAATGGGGCAGTTCATGAGGCATTAGTGTCATAAAAGAAAGCAGTGCCATTATTGGCCTTTGGACCAATTAATTTTGAAAGTGACTTTATGACACCATCAGAAAGCGAGACCTCAAATTCATTGGGGTGTGTTTCCATATCAATATCTAAACCATCCAACCCTCAAGGTGTCATTAACTCATCAATTAATTTTTGGGCGTGATAATCAAACTCTTCTTGAGTTGGAAAGTTACCTTTGTAATTGATTTTTAATAATTCGCTATAATCAAAACCGCGAATTAATTTAACACCGCGACTATGAAGATATGGCGCATAATCACTTTTTAATTTTTCAAAATATGGTTTTGCTAACTCTTCTTGACCCTCAGGCACATAACTAAAGACATTGACGTAATTGATACCATAAGGAATGTCAAACATCGTAATCCAGTTAGGATCTTCAATATCTGTATTGACTCCCTTCATTTCTTTATCACGTCAAGCACGATAATAAACAAGAAAATTTTTATTATCGATTTTGTCAAATATTTTGTCGGGCGCTTCATGCTTATTAGCGCATCCCACAACCATGCTTGAGGTTAGTCCTACTGCCATGAATGATGATGTGAATATTACCGATTTGTGTTTCATACTATCTCCTAACAACCAAATTGTAAAAGAAGGCTAAAAAGTAGGAAAAAGTTTTTAACATGAGGGTAGATTTTGGAAAGATATTCCATTAGGCTACCTTTTTATTTTGTTTTTTGATTAGTTTGCTTCTTTTTTGGCAAGAATGTTAAAATGTTTTTTTCGGGTTTTTGGCAATTGGAAGAGTAAAAGGTACAATGAAATTAGCAGGCCCTATATGAAACACAAATGACAAATCGTTTTTGATTATTTAATGTACCTTATCAAGGAATCTAAGGTGAAACCAGGTAAACCGTTACCATCCCAAAATCAGCTAAAAACAAAATTTAAATGTAGTGATCAGCCAATCCGTCAAGCGTTTGCTAAATTAATTGAGTTACAATTGGTAACTCCTATGGCAGGTAAAGGCTTTTTAGTACAAGAAAAAAACCAAAATAATGTTTTATTTAGCTTCCGGGAATTATTTCCTCAAGCAACAAACCATTATTTTGGTTTTGAAGAAGTTGTTGTTGATTATTTATTACAAAAAAAGACCGGTTTTACATTGGGGGATGAACTTTTCTGCTATTCTTGCGAACGTTATGATGAGCACCAAAACCTCATTTTGTTTCAAGTTTCTTATGTTCCAAAACGACTTTATAAAAAATTGACCCTAGAGCACTTAAAAAAATATGGTCTTATGCACTATATTGAAAAGGAAAGTAATTTTATCTTAGGTTATGCTACTAAGGAAATTAGCTTTCAAGTGGCTGAGACTGATTCAACTATTGAGCAGTACTTAGCTCGGGTTTGCTCACTTGGCACCATTGTTGATAAGGGCACCCTTTATACGATTTATAGTGAGGCTGTTGAATATCGAGAGAGTTATTATAACCCCAACTTTTTTCGATGAAATTTTATTGAGTGAAGAAATTAAAAACTACAAAAACCTATGATTATAAGTCTAGGTTTTTGTAGTTTTATTTTTTTAAATTAAGATACAAAAACTTGATAGGAAGGTTTAGCGATGAATCGAAAAAATTATAAAGAAGCAGCCCAACTTTTTTTAAATGCTGTTGGCGGTTCTGAAAATATAAGTACTTATTTGCATTGCGTCACCCGTTTGCGTTTTATTGTTTTTGATAAGACAAAGGTTGATGAATCAGTAATCAAAACTTCACCACTTTGCAAAGGTTTGAATTGGCAATCTGACCAGTTACAAATTATTTTAGGAACTGGAGTGGTTGAAAATGTTTATGACGAAGTGGAAAAAATTTTGGCGAATGAAATTAAAATAGCAAAAACCTCAATCGTAAACTCCACCAAGGACGAAGCAATGGCCTTAGCAAAAGCCAACAAAAATAAATTTCAAAGCAAAACTAAATTTGGTTGGTTTAAAAAGGGGATGCGTGGTCTTGGTGATATCTTCTTGCCAATTATCCCCGCTATTGTGGCCGCGGGTCTAACAATGGGTTTTGCTGCTTTATTCAAACAAGTTGGTTGAATAAGTAAAGGGTCACAAGCCGATAAAATTTTAACAATTATTACCAATACTGCTTTTGACTTTCTAGCCGTTTTAGTTTGTTGATCAACTTTTAAAAAATTTGGTGGCAATCCAGTTTTAGGAATTATTATCGGTCTAATGTTAGTTTCGCCAATTTTGCCAAATAAAGGGGCTATTGGCCAATGAGAAGCTTACCAAAAGTTTTTAGAGAACAATGGTAAGCCAAGCGATTGAGAAAAAATTTTAGGCACAATCCCCACAGAAATTTATCCAATGAAGATTGGCTTTATTCCAATAACTGGTTACCAAGGCTCTGTTTTACCGCCACTTATTTTAGGAATCGTTGGTGCTTATGCGGAACGTGGTTGAAAACGAATTGTTCCTCAAGCAGTAAGCATCATTTTGACACCTTTCTTAACAATCGTCTTAACATTTCTAGTCGGACTTTTCTTTTTAGGGCCCATTCTACTAATGGTTGAAAAGGGAATTTTAATTGCAGTTCAATGAACACTTGGTCTGCCAATTGGCTTAGGAGTTGCCTTTACTGCTGGTATTCTACAGGCAATCGTAATCACTGGTTGTCACCAAGTTCTTCAAGGTTTAGAAATGCAGTTAGTAACCGCCGGACAAATTCCAAATGGCAATGGGGTTTTAACACATTCTATTTTCAATGCTATCTGAACTGCCTCGATAATTTCGCAAGGAGGAGCAGCACTCGCTATTTCTTTGAGAACTAAAGATAGTAATGAACGCCGACTAGGCTTATCAGGAGTGATCCCAACATTTTTCGGAATTACCGAACCAGCTATTTTTGGTACTAACTTACCAAAGACAAAACCATTTTTATTTGGTCTTGCTGGAGGTTTTGTTGGAGGATGATTTGCCGGTTTACTTAACATTACTTGTCCTGGCATGGGGGTCACTGTTATTCCAGGCTTACTTCTTTATACTCATGATTGAAAAATGATGTTAGGTATCATCGGGGTTAATATTATTTCTTTCTCTGTAGCCTTCGTCTTAACGATGGCCTTTGGAATTGACAAAATCAAAGTCCAAAAAAATTTCAAGAAAGAAATGATTGCTTACAAAAATGAACAAAAATTACCTAATGAAGAATGAAAAAAAGTAGTCAAAAGTTTAGAAACCGTAACCAACAATCATGCTAGACAATTAAACGACTTTAACAAATCATTAAATAATTTAGATCGTTTAAGTTTGAAAAAAGAAATTGTCGAAATAAAAATGAACAATTTTCAAAATAAGAAGCAAAATAAATTTACAAAGTGAAACAAAAAAAAGATTGTAAAAAGTCTTCACAAAAATCAACTCAAATTTGCCAAGGCTCAAAATGTTTATAATGAAAATATTATTAATTTTCAAAATTGGCAAAGTGAAGCGATGATGATTCTAAAAGACGATGTCTGGCTGAAGGAATGCCAAGATAAAATGAAGGCAATAGTAGCGAGGTAAAATGAAGGATAAATATAGTTGAATAACAAGTCAAGACTACAGTTTATTTAGCAATCTCCACCAAAAGAAAATTCATGATTGGTATAACAATCAATTTCATTTGTCAGGCTATAGCGGTCTAATTAACGACCCTAATGGTTTAGTTTTTTGAGAAGGTCAATATTATATCTTTATGCAAAATTGCCCTTTTTCAACAAACCACAAAAACAAATCTTGAGCCTTGTATACCACCCGGGATTTTATTAATTATCGTTACGAGGGCATTACGATTACTCCTTCATGTCCTTATGATAAAGATGGTGCTTTTAGTGGCAATGCCTTTATCGAAAATAATCAACTAGTTTTTTACTATACCGGTAACTACAAATTTGATGAAACAAAACGAACTGCTTTTACTTTAAAAGCTATGATTGATTTAAAAACCAAAACCGTTACCAAAAAGTGTCTTTTTGAAGCAAATCGTCATTTATATTCTGGTCATTATCGTGATCCATTTGTATTTCAAAACGAAAACATTACTTTTATGCTTAATGGTGCTCAAACTCTTGATGGCAAAGGAGTTTTGAATTTACTTCAAAGCAACGGGCCAAGCAATAACGATTGACAATCACTTAATAATTTTAGTTGAGAACCACCAAATAAAGACCCGTTTTACATGCTGGAGTGTCCTTCACTTCTTCAATTTAAGGAAGATAAATTTATAGTTTTTTCAGGAGAGCAAAAAATTTCTTTTGCCGATAATAGTCATATGGTGTGGTACCAAAAAAATAATTTTGGAAGGGATATGAATTTAACAAGTAATAACCCACTTTGTTTGTTGGATTATGGTTTGGATTTTTATGCCCCCCAAAATATCAAAAATTTACCTAATCGCCACATCATTATTGGCTGACTTGGTAACTCTCAAGCCACCACAGAAGTAAATGCTAAATCTGGATGATTTAGTCAATTAACTATTCCTCGCCTTGTGACGAACGTTAATGGGAAATTAAGACAAGAGCCTATCCCCGAATTAAAGCAATTAAGAGCGGAGCTCATAAATAAGGAAAAGTTGGTTTATGATAATGGGCTTCTTGAATTTAAAGCCTCGGAAATACCCAAAAAATTTAACTTCAAAATTAAAAATATTCATGATGAATATTTATTAATTACTTATGAAAATCAAGAACTAATTATTGACAGGCACCATATGACTTTGCGTGACGATAAAAACTTACCACCTTTACAAAAAATTCACATCCCCCAAGTGAATAATTTCCACATTTTAATTGATCGTTCTTGTTGCGAAGTTTTCTTAAATGATGGCGATTATCCAATCTCAATTCATTTTTTTGTTAACAATCATCAAGAAATCGAAACTAATTTGTGTCCAAGCGAAGCTTATACTCTCCAACCACTTAATTTTATTGCTGAAGAAAATATTATTTTTGAAAATATCCTAATTGACTAGTTATTTCAAAAATTTAAAAAGCACTCCAAAAGAGTGCTTTTTAAATTTAAATTGTGAAATAAATTAATAACTTGTTCCTATTCAACATCAAGGACTCAACTAAATGTTCTTTGAACCGCTGCCTTTCATCCTTTGATTTTTTTGGCGACTTGAGCTTCCGTTTCGGTTGGTTTTAATTCCAAGGCGATTACATAGTGCTTTTTGATTTCTTCAAGATTTTTTCAAAATCCGGTTGCCAAACCAGCTAAATAAGTAGCTCCCATTGCTGTTGTTTCAACATTTTGGGGTTTAATGATGGTTGTTTGAGAAATGTTAGCCTGAAATTGCATTAAGAATCGATTATTGGAAGCGCCACCATCAACTTTAATTGATGAGAATTTTTTGCCCATGTCTTTTGACATTGCTTCTAAAACATCATTGACTTGATAAGCAATCGCCTCTAGAGTAGCGCGAACAATGTGCTCGCGTTTCGTGCCTCGATCTAGACCAAAAATTGCTCCCCGCGCATAGTTATCTCAATATGGGGAACCTAAGCCAGTAAAAGCAGGCACTACATAAACGCGACGATCATCATTAACTTGGCCAGAGTATCATTCTGTTTCAAGTTCGTTATAAACTAAGCGTAAAGAATCACGCAATCATTGCACAGCAGCCCCAGCCACCAAAACCGATCCTTCGATGCCATATTTGATGACTCCATCATAATCGCTAACCACCGTCGTTAAAAGACCGTGTTGGGAGAAAACGCGCTCAGAAGCAGTATTCATCAAAATGAAACAACCGGTTCCATAAGTTACTTTCGCTTCTCCTTTATTGACTGCTAATTGACCAAATAAGGCTGCTTGTTGATCACCAATTGAGGAAGTAATTGGTACCTTATGGGTATCAACCTTCGATACCAATCCTGGAAATGTATAACCATAAGTTTCGCTATTACTTTTTAAACTCGGAAGCATTGACTTAGGAATCCCAAAAATATCCAATAGTGATTGATCTCAATCATTCGTTTGAATGTTATAAAGTAAAGTTCGACAGGCGTTAGTTCGGTCTGTGGCAAAAACTTCACCAGCGGTAAGGCGATAAATTAGTCAAGTATTAATCGTCCCAAAAAATAAGCGCCCTTTGTTTGCTAGTTTTTGGGCCCCTTCAACATTATCAAGAATCCACTTTACTTTAGAAGCAGAAAAATAAGGATTAATAAATAAACCAGTTTTATCACGAATGGCATCCACTTCTTGTTGTGTAAAACTTTCACAGAATTTTGCAGTACGTTTATCTTGCCAAACAATCGCATTGTAAATGGGAATGCCTGTTTCTTTGTCCCAAACAACCACTGTTTCACGTTGGTTTGTAATACCAATAGCCTCAATCTGCGATAACGTTAAATGGGCCTTATTTAATGAATTAGTAACAGTTGTTCTTACAGCATTCCAAATTTCAATGGCATCTTGTTCCACTCAACCTTCTTGCGGAAATATTTGCGCGAAAGCTGCTTGGTCCACTGAAACAATTTCACATTTTTTATTAACGACAATTGCCCGGGTACTAGTGGTGCCTTCATCAATTGTTAAAATAAATTTTTCCATTTTTTTCTTCTTTCCTATAAATTAATTAGCAATTGCTATTTGTCTTAGCTTTATGATGACATTGATAACACATTTTGTTGAACAGGTTGCCAATTGGGATTCTTGGCAAAATTTTTAAATAGAGGCTGAATAAATTTGTCAATCACATAATCAGCAATTGCCGGTGCTGAAGCAATAGCAGGCGATTTCATCCCAGCTACATTAATAAATGTTTCGTCTTTTAAAGCGGGCTTGATATAAAAATCATCAGTTTTTGCATAAATCGGACGCGAGCCAGAATAAGCCATTATCGTTCTGTCCATATTTAAATCTGGGATAAGTTTGGTACCAATTTCGGCAATTTCCTTAAAATTAGCTTCCGTAATAAGACTCGTTTCATCTTTGGCTATTCCATCCTCAGCAGTTGGGCCTACCATTAAATGACCGTTTAACATTGGGGCAACAATAACCCCCTTGCCGTGGATTGTCGGTACCATAAAGAGCACTGAATTAATCCCCGCTACTTGCGTTTTATCTAAAATGCGGTATTGCCCACGACGAGCCGTAAGGGTGTAATCTGGATAGCCCGCTTTTGCCGCCAAAGTATCAGCATAATGCCCGGCAGCATTAATAATCACTGGGGCCGAAAACCGGTTCCCTTGAGTTGTTTCAATATGATACTGTCCATCACTTTTACTAATCTTGTCAACTTGAGAATTAACAAAAAGTTGTACTCCATTATGAATAGCATTGGCAAAAAGTGTTTTGGTTAATTCGACTGTATCTACGGCGATTGATGAATTGCAAACCAAAGCCCCAAGCGCTGCTTTATTAATTCTTGGTTCCCGTTTTTGTAATTCTGAGGCATTAATAATTTCTAACTCATTAGCTTGTAGACCATTTTTCAAACCTCGGTTATAAAGTTCTTTAATAGCTGCCATCTCAGTTTGATTAAAACCAACAACTGTAGAATTAATTCGTAAATAGGGGAAATCTAAGTCCCTAATCCAGTCTTCATACCGGTGTTTACCTTGAATATTCAAAATGGCATTAAGTTTTCCGGGTGTAGGATCAAAACCACCATGAACCAAGCCTGAATTGCCAGCACTAGTTTCCATTCCAACCCGCGGGTCCGCTTCTAAAACAATCACTTTTTTGTTATATTGACTTAATTCGCGAGCCAAACTAGCTCCAATAATACCGCCGCCGATAATACAAATATCAGCTTTAATTTCTTTCATTTTTATCCCTTTTCTAGTTAGCATAAATTCATAATAAATATTTGGGCTCTTTTAAATTAAGAAACACGCTCCTACAATAGCCCCGGCCGTTAAGGGGGCTACCACAGGCACCCAACTATATTTTCAATCAGCGTTTAGTCCTTTACGGCCAAAAGATGTTGATAATAACCCTTGGTAAACTAAGCGAGGCATTAAGTCACGAAAGGGATTAATGGCGTAACCGGTGGTTCCAGATAATGAACAACCAATGGCCATAACAACAATCATGACTAATAAAGGCGTCACAAAAGTCATCCCGTTTGCAATTCCCAATTTCCCAACTCCTAAAATAGTAATGATTAAGACGGCAGTGCCAACAAACTCCATTAAGAAATTTGACCAAGTAACTTTAGTTTGTGGCACTGTAGCATGCATCGCCAAAACTGGTTGCGTATTTTCGGTTGCAAAATCTTTTTTTGCTCGTGCAAAACACGCCACAATTTGGTGAGAATAAACAAGGTCAACAATAATTTGACCAAGTAAAAAGCCGAGGGCCTGACCAATGATGATAATGGGAAGTAAATTTCATGAACCAACATTTTTTGTTCAGTTATTTACCACAAAGGCTAAGGTCACCGCAGGATTTAATTGGGCAACTCCACCTAAAGCTGATGCTACAAGGGCTCCAATGCCCACAGCAAATCCTCAACCTAAGGCAATCATTAAAAAATTGGCGTTTTTATAGGCGCTAGTGCCTTTTAACAAAACATTAGCAACAACACCGTTACCTAAAATGATTAAAAGCATCGACCCTAAAAGTTCGGTGCCAAAATAGGTAAATCAGTTAGACATATATTTTTTCTCCATTCTGCCGCGTTAGTACCGGTACATTTATAGTATATTTTTGGGTCTCTTAAAAAAGAGATTTTTGAACCTAAAAATAAAAAAACTCAATTACCTAATTGAGTTTTTTTATTTGCCTAAACAATATTTACGAAAAATATTGTCAATAATGGCTTCATCTTGTGTTTCTCCAAGTAAATGTTTTAAAAGATCTCACGCTTCATAAAGATCAACATTAATTAAGTCAATTGGATAAAGGTTGGCGAGATTTTTTTTCGCTGTTTTTAACTTATCCAATATTTGTTTTAAAAGTGCTACTTGGTGAGCGCTAGTTAAAATTAAGTGTTCAGTACTATCCAAATCAGCAGTACGAAAAACAGAATTCAAAGCCTCTAATAGTGGTTGAAGGTCGTCGTTAAGTGCACTAATGAAAATGGCCTCTGGATATTTATCTTTTAGTTTGGCTTGTTCTTTCTTTGAGAGACGGTCGATTTGGTTAACAATAAATAATACATGTTTATTGCCAAAAAGTTTTGTTCATTCAGGGTTAGTAAATTGGTCGATTTGGTTAGGAGTCGTTACGAAAAGAATTAACTCAGCTTTTTTCAATTCGTTAATTGTTTTAGTAATTCCCATCTTTTCTAAATCATTACTCGTTTCGCGAATTCCTGCGGTATCCACTAGTTTTAAAGTGCCTTGGGGAAGATTAATTACTCCCTCAACAAGGTCGCGCGTAGTCCCTGGAATTGATGTCACGATTGCTTTTTCCTCATTGATTAAAGCGTTTAGTAATGAGGATTTGCCGACATTCGGTGCACCGGCAATGATGGTCGTCACGCCACTAATCGCCTTATTCGCTCTTTGGGAACGATCAAGTAATTTCTTAACCTCTTGTACCAAAACATTAAGGTTTTCTTCAAGTGATTTAGCATCAACCCCCTCTACATCTTCGTATTCAGGATAATCTAAAGCTACTTGAATTTTAGAAATTAAATCCAATAGACTAGTTCGTAACGTAATTAATGATTTTTGGTGATGGCCATGCATGTTGGTCACCCCAATTTTTAAAGCTAAGTCGCTTGGCGCATGAATTAAATCATTAATTCCTTCCGCTTGAACCAAAGTAATTTTGCCATTCAAATAAGCCCGTTGACTAAATTCGCCTGGTAATGCCAAACGGGCTCCCGTTTTTAAGATTAGTTGGAGAATTCGTTCAGTATTGAGCACTCCTCCATGACAAGCAATTTCTACCACATTTTCACCAGTGAAAGAATTTGGGTGCACAAAAGTCGTAATGACAACATCATCAACTAATAAGTCACCGTCATATAAACCGCGATAAAAAACTCCCTGTTCTTTAGGAACCCGTTTTTTAACTACTTGGTTAATAATTTTAAAAGCATCATCGCCACTAATTCGCAAAAGGGCAATTGCCTGAGTAGTAATTTTGGTCGCGGGGGCCAAAATCGTATCTTGAATTGTAGATTGCATGAGATTAATCCTCCCATTTAACCAAACTTAAAAGTTTGGTTAGTATTATTTATTATTGCACAAATTTGGCTCCATCAAAATAAGGTTGCATCACTGCTGGCAAGTTTAATTTTTCACCATCCCAATAATTTTCTAAAATTGCCGCAAAAAGACGGTCAATTGCTACTCCTGAACCATTTAAAGTATGAACTAGTTGAGTTTCTCCTTGAACATTACGGTACCTAATTTTCATATTTCGCGCCTGAAAATCACCACAATTAGAGCAAGAGCTAATTTCACGATATTTATTTTGACTTGGGAACCAGACCTCTAGATCATAGGTTTTGGTGGCTGAGAAGCCAAGGTCACCACTACATAATGAAACAACACGATAGGGCAAGTTAAAGAGGTTAAGGATGCCTTCAGCATCTTGGGTTAAGGTTTCTAATTCGGCCATTGAGTTTTCTGGATTGGCTAGCTTGACTAACTCCACTTTATTAAATTGATGAAGGCGAATTGTGCCTTTAGTATCACGTCCGGCTGAACCCGCTTCTTGCCGGAAACAAACCGAAGAAGTAGTTAGTTTTAACGGAAGAGTTTTGGCGTCTAAAATTTCGTTAGCATGGAGGTTTGTGAGGGGCACTTCACCAGTGGGAATTAAATATTGGTGACCAGTTTGGTAAGCATCTTCGGCAAACTTGGGTAATTGGCCAGTGCCATACATAGCTTTGGCATTAACAATTAAAGGCACTGTATATTCTTCATAACCATTTTTTAGATGGTGGTCTAACAAGATATTACTTAAGGCACGAATCATCTTCGATCCTTGACCAGTATAAACAACAAAACGGGCTCCACTTAAATTCGTGCCAGCTTCAAAATTAACCAAGTTTAATTTTTTGGCAATTTCTCAATGCGGTGTCGGTTGGTGGTGGATAGCATCACTATTAATCCGACGAATTTCCTCATTTTCAGAATCGTCAAGGCCAAAAGGCACATCTAAAGCAGGTAAATTTGGAATAAAACTTAAATGGTCAAACATTTTTTCTGTCACCGCTTTTAACCGACGGTCAAGCAAAACTATTTTCTTATCAAAAACAGAAATTTCTGATTTTAGCTCATTGGTCATTTCCTGACGTTTGGCGACTATTTTTGAATCCTTAAAAAGGTCAGCAATTTTTTTACTCAATTGGTTTTTCTTCGCTTTTAAATTTTCGACTTCTTTTAAATATTTTTTACGACGTTGATTTTCCTTAACTACTTGGGCCAAAGCCAAAGTATAATTTTGGCCACGATTATTCAAACGTGTTACGACCTCGTCAAAATGGTCTTCAATATAATTTACATCAAGCATAATTGTCCCCTAATATTCCTTACTGCCTTAATAATTTTCTTATTAACTTTATTTATTATTTTCCCATAAATTTCGCTATTTTTTGGCAGGTTTTACGGAAAGACTTGGCGAAAAGGGGGCTTTTTAACTCGAAAAATTAATCTTGATTAGCAAAAATGCTTTAACATAAATAAAAAGAGGTTTTAATGACTAAACATAACTCGCCATTATTAGGAAGCCATATGAGCTTAAGTAAAAGCACCAACTATCTTGAAGGAGTGGTTAACGAAACTGTTAACCAAAATGCCAATACCTTTATGATCTTCACTGGCGCTCCCCAAAATACCAAACGGGTACCTGTAGAAACATTCAAAATTGCCGAAATGAACCAATTAATTGATTATCACGAAATCGATAAATCGAAGTTGGTGGTTCATGCCCCTTATTTAATTAATTTATCAAATCCAGTTAACGAAACCGTTTGAAAATTTAGTATTGATTTCTTACTAGAAGAAATCAAGCGGTGCGAAGCTCTGGGCATTCATTTACTAGTTTTACACCCTGGTGCCTATACCAAAGGTAGTTTAGAGCAAGGACTTCAGCAATTAATTAAAGCTTTGGATTTAGTGACAGACTATGAAAGTCCTGTCCTAATTGCCTTAGAAACTATGAGTGGCAAGGGGACCGAAGTCGGTGGCCAATTAGACGATTTGGCTTTTGTACTCCAACAAGTAAAAAAACCAGAACGAATCGGGGTTTGCTTAGATACTTGTCACCTTCATGATGCCGGTTATCAAATCCAAAACTGACCAGAGTTTAAAAATAATTTGAAACAACTACTACCTTTAGACAAGGTAAAGGTAATTCACCTTAATGATTCAAAAAATGTTTGTGGAGCAAAAAAAGATCGTCATGAAAATATTGGTTATGGTCAAATTGGCTTTGACACATTAGTAGAAATTGTTTGGGATGAAGAGTTGACCACGGTTCCGAAAATTCTAGAAACGCCTTATATTGACAACCTATCGCCATATAAAAAAGAAATCAAGTGTTTGTTAAGCCGAAGTTTTAATCAAGACCTTAAATAAAAAGTTATTGCTGAAAAATTTGAACCGGAATGTTTGAAAATGAACTTTATATGTTTTTAAGAAAAATAAAACTAGTAATCATAAAACTTGGTTTTATTGAGTAGTTTTATAGCATAACGAAGTTGTGTTTATTAAAAAAATCCTATAAATTAGTTCAAAACAATTTTTAAAATTGTTTTGAACTAATTTAGCTTTTCATTCTATTAACTAATAAAAATTATTTAATTTAATATCATGTTTGTTTTTCTTCGCGAATAATATAAAATAATAAGTGATAAGCGGGGTCTTGATTGGCGCTCGCGCACGGCCGGCCTATGAAAATAGGTGAGGAGCTCCTTTAAACTGGATGAAAAACAAAAGCACCTCGGAAAGGTGCTTTTGTTTTGGGAAAATCGATTTGACAAAGTTAATTGAGGTTTTTCGGATCACTTGGCTAACACTAGAAATTAGTTTTCGTTGATCTGCATGGGGTAGTATCAAAAACTCTAATATATCAAATAAAAAACTCTCGTGTGTTCAGCCAAAAAGAATAATTATTTACCTTTACGAGTTTGTTTACCTTGTAGAATATTTTTAGAAAAGAAAAAAATAAGTAAATAAAACTCGCCGTTATCTTATTTTCGAGAAGGGATTAACGATGGTCTTGCAAAAGAAAACACTCGCCGAACCTTTTAAAATGTTTTTAAGGAACATTGAAGGTTATTTGACCAACAAAATTGAAAACCCAAGTTTGACCCATGAAAAGTATCTTTCTTTGTCGTTCCCAAATCAGACAACAAAAATTTCGACTATTAATTTAGGAGAAATTAACGATGATGGAGTTTACAGTAATATAAATGAAATTCGGCAAGTTTTCGTTCAACAAGAATTACTTAATTATCAAAAAATTTTAACGAAATATTTCTTAAATGATGATGATTTGAGCAAAAAATTAAGTCTTAAGGATATTAAAGAAATGTCAAATATGTTATTAGATGGTTTAACTTGTTACCCATTTAATAAACTTTTTACTCAGGCTTTTGACGAAATGTGAAATAAAAAAACGCAAATGTTCGAAAAGCTCAATCGACAAGGTGAATTTAGAAAAACAGGGCTTACAAAAGGTTCGCTTAGATTCAGACCACCTGGGGATATTGAAGAAGTTACCCAATTGCTTCTAGCAAAAACTTATAATGTGTTAGAAAGTAAATTCTCCTCCACTTTAGAAAAATATGAATCGTTAGCCTTATTCCATCTTAATTTTGAGTTTATCCATCCCTTTGCAGAAGGAAATGGGCGACTTGGAAGATTTTTAACTATGTTCTTATCTTTAAGTTTTAATCTTATTCCGCCAACATTCGGTAGCGAACTATTAGACAACATAGATGGCGAAACTTACTATTATCAAATAAACAAGGTTTTGTCTCCTAAGATGAAAGCAGAAGATTGAAACTTAATTAAAAAACCACCAGCAAGTTTTCTTCACTATTATTTAAGTGCCGTTAAGACCACGATTGCTTATGGTCGAAAATGAGAAGAGACAAACCCAACAAGTGACTGAAGTGACTTTTATTTTATGAATCTTAACCATGAAGAGAAAAACTTCTTGGTAAAGCAAATTAATGTTGTGTTACAAGAAAGTAGTAAGGGTGTTGTATAGTAAAACCTATTTATGTTGAAAAGAAGAAAATCAAGGTTGTTGTACCTTGTAGAATCTTTGTGTAGTAAAAAGTTAACTTAATAAAATCCCCCATTTTAAAAATGGGGGATTTTATTTTAGCAATAAATTTTCTTGTCCTTATTGATATTGTTATAGGTTGCTAATGGTGGCAATTAATTAAATGATTATGGCTGGTCGAGAAGGAGGCTAATTAATTTTCTTTGTTCAAAATAAAAAAGTTTACTGTTTAATAAGAGTGAAAACTAATGTTAAAAACTCCCATTATTAAAAATTTGAGGAATGAAGGCTTGAATATGAAAAGTAAGAAGACTGGTCTTATATTAATGATTACCTTATTTTTATTAAGTATCTTAATTGCAAGTGCAGTCCCAATTACTATTAATTTTTTATCGCTACATAATGATTGAGATAAAGTTTGAAAAAAGGAATATGACTATCAAGAAGGCACTAAAGAAACCACAAAACCAAAAAAACCAGCTAATGAATATGTTGATTATTTCTTTGGTGATAGTTTGTTTAAAAATGACTCATTTTATGAAAAAAACAATACCATTACTTACAATGGTGATTGATCACAAGTTAAGAAAACTACAGTAGTAAATAAAGATTTAATATGTTGGAAAAATGATTTTCAAAGCAAACAATTAATTCTTTTTAAAATTAATAACAACACCATTGTAAAGGGTTTAGAAATTAATATAAAACCACTTTTTAACAACTTTAGTTCTGTTACTCCTCCAACCGTCAAAGTTCAGTTTATAAAACCAATCAAAGCCCGAAATAATGTGTCAAGTAGTTCCATTTATAAAGGCACTTATTATAGTTTCGATGAAATATCAACTGACTCTGTCCTCAAAACTTTTGCTTTCCCAATGCAACCTATTTTGCTTTCAGCTACCACTAATAATGAGACAACTACAGGAACCTTTAATTATGAAGTGAATATTAATTTTAAGGTTAATAATGAACTTCAACTCATTCAAACCGAACAAAAAGTCGTGGTCGTGGATAAAAATGTAAAAGTTGATAACTATGGTTCACACGACGTAAAAGATTTTGGCTATGAATCAATGATTTTTTCTCATAATTCCCAAAAATTCATTAGCAAGAATTGAGATTCTAGAACCTTAGCGCCGACTTGTAACAATGATGATTTGGTTATTATCAATAACCCCTCATTCGATTGAAATGGCTACCATTATTTGGATGAACGCTATTGGTTTTTAAAGGATGACAATGTTAAAGGCTATGAAAAATGAGTTAGAGATTGTGTTGATTCACTTAACATGAGTTATGGTTATTTCACCGATTTTGGTTTACCTTATTTAAAAATGATTATTCAAAATCATGAGGAAAATCCCAACGATTTAAAATCTATCGAAATATTAAATAACCAAAAGGGTCTAGAAGATTTAATTTCAAATCCAAATTTATCCCTTCAACTATCCTTTGAAATTTTTGATAAATTTGTCGACTTCTTTAAAAATTCCAATTACACAAAAATTTATATTCCTGCGATTATTAGAAATAACTTTAACATTGCTCTCTACTACAGCTCAAAAAATTACCCATTAATTAATAATAGGTCCCCGCTACCACAAGTAATTTTTCATAACCGTTTTATTGACGGAAAAGGATTTTTAACTAGGGAAGCTAAAGTTTTTTATAATGACATTTTCCCAAAATATTTGAATCAATTGGCCAAACATATAAACAATAAGATTGATAGTGGTGAATATTTAAATTTCAAAGGCGAACCTTTGAAATTCTTCTTTTCATTTGACGAAACCAAATATGAAGTCAACAAATTTGTTTGGGATATCGTCCAAAAAGAAAAATTAGACAATTTATTTGGTAGTCATGTTTATGCCGGTTGAGAATATAAAGTCCAAAATAGAAGCGATCAAATTAGCACTCGTCTCATTGATAATTGGGATGAACTAACTCTTAACCCGTTGCCTTTTCTTGCGTGAGATAATGGCAAGAAGATAAAAGAGATAATTAATCAAAGAAAAACAAGGGGGCTGATAACAAGATTCTATTCTACGTGGGGAGAATATCCCGGTTCCTACTTAGGGTCTAATCCCGCCGAAAGTTATTGAGGTCCGCTTTTAGCTCGTTCCGTCAATGCTAATGGTTGACATAAATTTCAACTTGATGGGTTTCGAAATGACATTTCCCTTGATAATGAAGATACTTCTGCTGTTTATGAGCCTGGCGATGCTTACCAATTATATCCAGGGTCAGGTGACGGCCCGAATTTAAGTTTGCGACTTGTTAATTTTATAGAATCAATTAAAACGGTTTGAAAACTTAACCAATTGCAAAAAGAAGGTAAATTTGTAGTTTCAGACTTATTGAAAAATATTAAACTTACTAAAAATGCCAACCAAAATACGCCATATAAATGAAATCTAAATTATTGAAATTGAACTAGTTTGGAAAAAATGAACCTGAAAAAAGATTTAAGGGTTTCCGAACAAACTGAATTTGTCAAAATATTTATTTATGAATACACAAGAAATAATTTGGTAGTTAACTAATTCGATATTATTGGTAAGTAACCCATTTTGAAAATCCTCCTTGGTGTTGTCATCATTAAGGAGTTAAAAGAAACGCAAAACTTGGGAATTAAGTTAAGATAAATATCGAAAAATTATTTTTAGGAGAAAAATGAAAAAGCTGTTTAGCGTTATTGCAATTTTGGGCTTATGTAGTATTCCGGCATCAACAATAGTTTCTTGCCAAACAAAGCAAGAAAATGATTCGGTAGAGAAGAAAGAATTGCAAAAATTAATTAATAAGGTTGAGACGTCACTTAACAATGTAAAGAAATCTGAGACAAATATAAGGCTTGGGCTATTGAAACAAGCTTTGGAGATGGCAAAGGAAGTTATTATTAAATTAGAAAGCAAAGAAATTGATTATATTAATCAATTTGACTTATTACAGGAAGCATATTGAGGTTATCAAGCTCAAGGCCCCATCAAAAGCACTTTAAAGGAATTAATTGACGACGCCCAAAAAGTTCTAATCTCGAATGAAAATCCAAAGCCGGATTATTTGACAAAAAATTTAAAAGAATCACTTGAGGAGGCTGAAAAAATATTTGAAGTCAGAAACATTAACATAGAAGCCATCGACTTAGCAGTGGCTCGCAATAACTTGCAATATCATTTAGAAGAATTTAAGACTTGGGTAAAGACCAACTATTTAAATATTTATTACGCAATCAACGCCAATGATTACCTGCCAAGTCTAAAAGATTTAGTTATCTAATTATCAAAAAAACAACCACGTGGTTGTTTTTTTGATAATTGCTTTCTATATTAAAGTTTTCTTTATTTAACATTAAAACTAAAGCTTTGGTAATTAAAAATTTTATAACCACCATAAAGCAAAACATTACCTGAAACTAACATTGTCGGGATCTGTCAGGCGAAATCAAGAGCTTTAATGGGCATTAATTTCGCTAGACCATTAGTAGCCTCCTGATACCAAAATCCATCATTAACCAGGGAGAAAATAGTAAAGTAGCGAAGGATTTTAAAAGATGAATCTGGGTTAGATGTTAGAGCAAAGGTGCTTAACAATGTTGCGATTCAAAATAAGGCCATCAAGGCCGAAATTACTAACGAACCTACTAGAACATTCTTAAAAAGTGTTCCTAAAATCCAAGTAATTGCTAAAGTTAAAAAACCACTCATATAAAGCGACAAATCAGTTAAGACAAGGACACTGAAAGTTTCTTTAAAATCTCTTAAAAGGGCACCAAACAAAATTAGTTGAACAAGAAAGTTAAAAACCACGATTAAAAGGTAACCCATGATAGCACTTAAAGTTCTTGTTAAAAAAATTTGTCCTCGCGATAACGGAGTTGTTAGTCAAGATTCCAAGGCCCCGTCATTAACTTCTTCCATTACTAAAATAATTGTGACTGTCAAACCATAAACAATAAAAATTAATGGCGCAAAAGTGTGTAAAAAGTATTCACGAAAATCAACAGCAGTTCCGGTAATGGTAATACCAGAGCTATTATTGCGATTATCAGCAAAACTATTAGATCCAGAAATACCAGCTACCAAAGCAAAAGCTAAGGCTAAACCACAAACCAAAATTAATATTCAGATTCTTTTTAATGAATATTTGAGTAATCCACGGTTTATCATTAGGAAAAGTCCTCGTTTTCATAAAGTTCTTTAAAATAATTTTCAAGGCTAAATGGTTTTTCACCTAATTTAATAATTTCAAAGTTTTGAAGACTATTAAGGAAGGACTTGGTTTTTTCAGGTTCGATTTCGAGTTCAATTAAAGCTTTATTTTTAGATACTTTTAAGATAGTAAAGGGCGCCATTTTTAAATAACGTACCATCTCACTTAGTTTTGGAAACTGGATGGTATAAATTTTGGGGCTTTTCAAACGCAGTTCATCTAAATTAGCTTCTTTAATTAAGTGGCCTTTTTTAATAAAGCCAATCCGGTCACAAAGTTTATCAATCTCACCGAAAATATGAGAACTTATGAAAACGGTGGTACCGTTTTCTTTAGCTTTATATAAAATTTTTTCAAACCTTTCTTGCATTAAGGGATCAAGACCAGATGTCGGTTCATCAAGAATTAGCAATTGAGGCTTAGACATAAAAGCTTTCACGATGGCCACCTTTTGCTTCATTCCTTTGGACATTTTTGAAATTTTTCGGTTAGCATCCAATTCAAGAAAATTAATTAATTTTTCTGCATATTCTCAATCAACATCTTGGCGAATGGCGGCAATTGTTTTTAAATAATTTAAACCTGTTAAATAAGGAGGTAAATTTACTTCTCCAGATAAATACCCAAGTGTTTTCATAGTTTTTTGAGAGTTTCCTCAGGCCTCAATATTAAAAATTTTGGCTTCACCACTCGTTGGTTTTACAAAGCTAACCATTTGGCGAATAACCGTGGTTTTTCCAGCTCCATTCGGTCCAATAAAGCCATAAACTTCTCCGGTTTTCACTGTTAAGTTAATATCAAAGCAACCCACGCCTGGCGCATATTCTTTCGTAAGCTTTTTTAATTCAATCGCATTTTGTCTCATTGCAAGCCTTTCTAGTATCCTTGTTTTTATTTTTAAATATAAAAACTACGGTTTTTATAAATATAAAGACCAGGAATAGTAAAAGTAATCGCTATCACTAGCATGGTCGGTAGTTGTCAAACAAAAGCCATTTTCTGGATTGGCAAAAGTTTGCCATATTCATAAATAAGTCCTGGATTCTTATTAACAATCTCTCCACCTTCTTGAAAAATTAAGCAATCGTTAAAAAGAGAGAAAATCGTTGCATATTTAAAATTAATCATTATTTGATTATTGGTAAGTGAGCCAATCTCACTAATAACCCACATCACGATGAAGAAAAAGAATAAAGTGAGGACCACTATAACTGTTGTTGAGGTCCGGTTAAAAGCAGTGGCGCCAAACCAAATCAAAATTATAATCATGAATAAAAAGAGGAATAGGGCGAGCTCGGTTAATAACAAACGACCAATTCCTAACTTAAAGTCAGTGAGCAGGGCTCCGTAAAAAATCATTTGAATAATAAATGTAAAAAACATGATAATTAAATAACCTAAAACATAAGCTAAGAATTTAGTTCAATAAATTGTGGCACGCGACATTGTTGTCGTAAGTCATGATTCTAAATAACCCTTAGAATTTTCTTTAAGAAATAAATTAATAACGCTCACCAAACTATAAACAACAATTAAAATCGGCGCACTTGTGTAAAAGAAACCATATTTTAATAAATCTGCTCCGCCAGGAACCAAATGGGTGCTCACGGTACTCCCACTTTTTTCGATTCTGTTATAGCCAGAAAAACTCAAACTTGACAAACCTAGCAAACTAACAAGTCCCATAAGAATGCCAATAATTAAAATCACAAACATTAAATTCTTCAATTGCGAAACGAGGAATTTTTTATTTATCATACTTGAATCACGCTCTATTTCTCTAAATATAAAATTTATAAAAATTATTGAACAATGGTTTATTATATGAAGAATTGTTCTTCTTAGCTCTGAAGCTTGTAAATTAGAAGGTTAAAATTCTAAGAAAGACTCTTTTTAATAATTGCTAATAGTATACCTGCTTATGCCAAAACCACAAGTAAAAAAAATTTTTGTTAATGTGTAACACCCTTAGTCCTTTTAATTCAGAGCAATTTAAAAATTAATGCTATCCTTACATTTTTTAGTAAAAAGTTATAACTAATAGAGACTTTTGGCATTTGAGAACCTTATTTCATTTAAGAAAAAGTAAAACAATCATCAGGTTCCCCTGACTTTTTATAAAAAAACATGATTTAAATAAAATGTTCTCCTTTGAAACTAGTAAAAATTTGTTCCAAAATTTTTCTGTCTAATAATCACTAAATAATGTTATTACTTAGGTAGGAGGAGAGTTTTATGAAGGAATTCCAAGAAATTATCAATGCGATTAAACAATTCGATAAAATTATTATTCTTCGCCATATTTTGCCCGATGGGGATGCCTATGGGTTTCAATTTGGTCTCCGAAATATAATTAAATTAAATTGGCCAGATAAGACCGTTAAAATTAGCGGTAAGCCAAATTCGCGTCTTAATTTTATTGGGCATGACTTTGATACCATTACTGACCAAGATTTTAGCGATAGTCTTGTAATTATTGGCGATACAGCTAATAAAGCCCGTATTGATGAAACAAACCGTTGACAACTTGCTAAAAAAATCATTAAAATTGACCACCATCCTAGTGACGATTCTTATGGTGATATTAATTTAGTCCGTCCTGATTATTGTGCTTGTTCTGAACTTTTAGCACATTTTATCCAAAGTGAAAATCTTAAGATTGATGCTCCAACGGCTAAAATTATTTACCATGGGATTGTGACTGATTCTGACCGTTTTCTTGTGCGGTTCCCGCAACCACGCACATTCGAACTCGCTGCTTTTCTATTAAAGCAAGGGTTTGATTTAGCTGCGCTTTATCAAGAGATGTATGCAGTTGAAAAAGAGGATTTAGGCTTTAGATCATATGTCTATAATAATTTCAAAACAACCGATAAGGGGGTTGCTTACCTTTTTCTTACTCAAGAAAATTTAGCCAAACTTAAGGTGACTTCTGATCATGCTGCCTATGATTATGTCGCTCTTCTTGGGAATCTTAAGGATTGCCCCATTTGAGCCTTTTTCTGCGAAGGTCAGAATGGAGAAATCCGTGGAGAACTACGGTCACATAATTTAGTTATTAATGAAATAGCTAGAAAATATGGCGGTGGTGGACACCGCACTTCATCTGGGGTAAGGCTAAAAGACTTTATTTCAGCCACTCGTGTTATTAATGATTTAAATGACTTGATAGGAGAAGTTCATGGCTAAAGACGTAGTTAATCGTCCAGAAGACGGAGGCGAGAAATCATTACAATCACAAACTCCTGTAACGTCATCGAGTAAAAAACAATGGTTTAAATTTTTGAATGTGAAGGAAAATGTTGAAGCTTTAAAACCAGAAAATATTTATGACTTCGTCCTTCACAAGGAATACAAAAAGAACCAAAACATAGTTTTTTGAACAGTTTTCGTTAGTTATATGGTTTATTACATTACCCGTAAACAATGGACCGTTGTCGGAAGCCAATTAATGGCTAACGGCACCATTGGGACTTCCGAATATGCCTTGATTGGATTAATTTTCTCAATTGCCTACGGGGTTTCAAAGTTTGTGTCTTCCCCACTTTCTGATACAAAGTCCAATAAATGACTTTTAGGGTTAGGCTTAATTGGCGCTGGAATAATTAACTTTTTATTGGGGCTTAGTTGGTTACAAACAGTACCGGTGCTAACACCAATTATTTTGAGTTGTATTTTAATGGTTGCTATTGGTTGGGTGCATAGTTTTGGAGCGACTCCATCAGTTCGTTTCTTCTATAATTGATTCCCTAACAAAAGTCGTCGGAACAGGATTATTTCTTGAAATGTAGCTCATAACATTGGGAGCGCAATGGCCACTTTCATTATTTTGGGGTCATTTACTTTGTTCTCGGAAGTTTTTGGTACTTTAAGTTATTTTATTCTTCCAAGTATCATTAGTTTGGTGATGGGAGTCATGGTTATTATCTTGTTGAAAGATACTCCAGAAAGTGTTGGGTTACCACCGCTAAAGGAATATTATAAGATGAATTTAATTGGTGAAAAACGTCAGCAACAAAACAAAGGTGTTGATGAAAGCACAAAATCATGAAGTTATTTTTTTGTGAAATATATTTTAAAAAATAAATTTGTTTGGTTTTTAGCAATTTCCAATTTATTAATTTATACATTGCGAATGGGCTTAAGTGACTGATCATTAATGTTTTTAAAAGATGTCCATAATTACGATATGAAAAAAGAGGGTAAGTGAATTTACTCCATGTTTGATTGGGGTGGTTTGGCTTTTACTTTAATTATTGGTTTATTGGCGAATAAATATTTAAAACATTTCGTGCCTTTAACAATTGGTGTGATTAGTATTGCCACTTTAGCTTTAGTTGGGATTTGATTAACTGGAGGCCTTAAGTCAATAGCGCCGTTAGTTTGTTTTATGTTGCTTGCAGGGTTTATTTTCATCCCTCAATGCTTCTTACCAATTATGGTAAGTGAGTTTTCCCATCATAAAGTTGTCTCCACCGCCGGAGGAGTTTTAGGAATTGCTGGTTATTTGGGAGATGCCTTAATGTCAAAAGTAATCATTGGTTTCGGTTTAATTAATGTTAGTTGAAATGCCGTTTTCATTTTTTTAATTGCTTGTGGTTGCTTAGGAGCAGTTATTCTTGTACCAATGATGAAAGAACAAGTTTCTCAATAATATAATTTTTAGAAAATTCTAGAAAAACAAAAAACTGTTTAGCTTTCGCTAAACAGTTTTTTGTTTAAATTAGGGTTGTTGATTTTTGTTTTATTGAAAATCACTTCACCGTTTTAATCTTCTTCGAAGTCTTGGTTTTCCTCACCATGCTTACGATATTGCAAAGTGACCGCTTGAATTTCACTACCTTCTTGGAGACGAATTCCTCTAACCCCCGCAGTTGAACGACCAAGGGTCGGAATATCTGAAGCACGAACTTTAATTAAATTTCCATCACTAGAAATGATTAATAAAAGATCGGTTTCACGAGCCGCTAAAATGGCGGCAAATTTTCCATCGTTAAGGTTCATAACCTTAATACCTTTTCCGTTGCGGCCAGAAATACGGTATTGGTCAAGAGCAGTCTTTTTGAAACTTCCTTTTGAAGAAAGGGTAGTTACGTGTTCAACTTTAAAGGAGGTAACGGCTCCAACAACCGTATCACCTTCATCAAGTTTAATCGCTTTAACTCCACTAGCAGTTCTTGAAAGTGGTCTAACTAAATCTTCGTTAATACGAATCACTTTTCCACTTCGGTTGGCAATCATAATTGTGTCGTTGCCCGTTGTTGGAAAAGCAGTGACCAATTCGTCACCATCTCTTAAGGAAATCGCAATTTTTCCATTTTGGTTAATTTTGTCAAATTGGTCTAACGGGGTTCGTTTAATTTGTCCTTTAGCCGTCACGAAAGTTAGGTATTTGAACTTTTCTTTTTTGTTACGCAACGGTAAAATCGCTGTAATTTGGTCTTTTGGCTCTAAACCGTTTAAGAAGTTAACAATTGGTAACCCACGATTAGTTCGCGAGTATTTACGAATGTTATAACCTTTTGTGCGGAAAACTTTACCAGAATTAGTAAAGAAAAGAATTCAATCATGAGTTTTCCCCATTGTCGCTAAAACAATTGGGTCATCGTGATTGGAGTTAACCATGACTCCACGACCTCCACGTTTTTGAACGCGGAATTCTTCTGGATCAATCCGACGAATATAGCCATCTTGTGAGAGCACCACCATCATTTTTAAATCAGGGATTAGCTCTTCATCATCAATATTAATTGATGATTCACTAATTGGTTGACTACGACGATCATCACCGAATTTGTCAGCAATCGTTTGCAAATGAGACTTGAGGGCACTATTTTGAGCACTTGGTTCTTGAATTAAATTATTTAAGTAAGTTAAACGAATTTTAATTTGGTCCATTTCTTCCATAATTTTAGTACGCTCTAAAGCAACCAAACGTTGAAGACGAATATCGAGAATGGCCTTATTTTGTTCTTCATCAAAACCAAAGCTTGTTGTTAGTTTAGTCTTAGCTTCTTCACTAGTCTTTGAACTACGAAGAATTTGAATAACATTATCAACATCATCAAGCGCTTTATTTAGGGCTTCCAAAATATGAAAACGTTTTTCTAATTTGTTTTTTTCAAATAATGAACGTTTAATGATGATATTGATTTGGTATTCAACATAGTTTTTAATAATTGTTTTTAAGTCTAAAAGTGTCGGAATGTTATTATGTAAGGCTAGTAAATTTAAAGAGAAACTTGATTGTAAAGCCGTATATTTATAAATTTTTGATAAGACCACTTCGGGATTTGCATCACGTTTTAAATCAATTACAACACGCATTCCTTTGTAATTTGATTCATCGCGAATATCACTAATGCCTTCAATGGTTTTTTCTTTGGCTAGTTCAGCAATTCGTTCAATGATGCGAGCTTTATTTGTTTGGTAAGGGATTTCGGTAATTATTAAACGCGAATGACGATTATCTTCTTCAATAGAAATCTTGGCACGAACCGTTACCGATCCACGTCCAGTATGGTAGCCTTCACGCATTCGATTTCCAACCGTTACCAAAGCTCCGGTTGGAAAATCAGGACCCAAAATGTGGTTATCTAAAATTTCGTCAATGGTGATGTTAGGGTTATCAATATAGGCATTAATTGCTCCAACCACTTCACGAAGATTATGGGGTGGAATTGATGTAGCCATCCCCACCGCAATTCCAACAGCTCCATTGGCCAAAAGGTTCGGAAAATAACCGGTTAAATAGGCAGGTTCTTTTTCACTAGCATCGTAGTTATCAATAAATGGCACCGTGTCCATATCAATATCTGCAATTAGTTGTTGAGAAACTTTTGTCAACCGCGCTTCAGTATAACGCATTGCCGCAGCCCCATCACCATCGATTGAACCAAAGTTTCCGTGACCATCAACCAAAGGGTAGCGGAAAGAAAAATCTTGAGCCATGCGGACCATTGCTTCATAAACCGCTGTATCACCATGGGGGTGATATTTACCAATTACTTCTCCAACAATACGAGCTGATTTTTTATGAGGTTTATCAGCAGTGATTCCTAAGTCATCCATTGCGTAAATAATTCGACGTTGTACCGGTTTTAAACCATCTTTTAAATCGGGTAAAGCTCGCGATACAATAACGCTCATGGCGTATTCTAAAAAGTCCTTTCGAATTTCGGCGGCAATATCGATGGGCTCGATTTTGCCATGGTTGAACGGTTTTAATTCTTTATTATCTTCGCTCATTAGCAATCACCTTGCTTTCTATTTTCAGTTATTTGAGTCATTTTTTATCTTAGTGATCACTAAGCCTTTTTGCGGTCGTCGTTTTTTTCAAAACCATGGTACATATCGTCACGAGTATAAAGGAATTTTTTATCAAAACGTTGACAGTAATCTTGAGTTTGACCATCTTCAATGGCTTTAATGGCTTCGCGAGCTTTAGCATGTGAAGAACAAACAATTAATTGGGGTACTTCACCTTGGTTAAGTGGTGGATAAAAGAATGAACCACTAATCATTTCGTTAATTCCAAAGCCTGGAATTTCGCCTTTTAAAAGTCCTTGAGGAACACGGAAATCCGACATTACACAGAAAAGGTATTTATTTGAATTATGCAAAGCTTGTTCAAACATTAATCCATATTCCATATGGGTACCAGAATCTCAACCATCGATTTCAATAATGACATATTTTGATTTTGAAAGACCTTCGTAATCCTTTTCAAAAATATCAAGGTTGGTTGGTCTAACGGCTTGGTTAGTATCAAAATCAACAGGGTTTAAAACTTCAAAATCAGGGAAAAGTTTACGAAGGGCTTCGCCTTCTAATTTACGAGTATTTCATTGGGCTTCAGTAAACATACTTCCGGCATTATAAATTGTGGTTTTTTGGTTTGACATTGTTTTATTCTCTCCTAGGTTATTTATTATTTTGTTAAATTGAATAAATAGACAAATACATAATTTTTAAAAATGATTAATGGGTTTAATAATCGATATTTTCGACAAACGAAGCGTTTTCTTGGATGAAATCACGACGTAGTTCAGGATCTTCCCCCATCAAATTAGAAAAGACTTCATTAGCAATAGCGGCGTCTTCTAAAGTGACTTGGAGCATGGTTCTAAACTCAGGATTCATTGTTGTTTCCCAAAGTTGCAAGGGATCCATTTCTCCTAACCCTTTATAGCGTTGAATTGTGTAACGCAAGTTTTTGTAATCACCATTTTTAAAATCTTCTAGTTGTTGGTCAGAATAGGCGTAGGCTACCTTTTTACCCGCTTCGATTTTGTAAAGTGGTGGTTGAGCAATATAGATATGTCCATGGCGCACTAAATCCTTCATGTAACGATAAAAGAAGGTTAGTAATAAAGTACGAATATGGGCCCCATCAACATCGGCATCAGTCATAATTACAATTTTGTTATAACGAAGTTTGCAAACATTAACATCTTCTTTGATACCACAACCAACGGCAGTAACAATCGATTTAATTTCGTTATTACTAAAAGCGCGAGCTTCTTGAACTTTTTCAACGTTTAAAACTTTTCCTCGCAAAGGTAAAATGGCTTGGAAGAAACGGTTACGCCCTGTTTTCGCACTTCCCCCGGCCGAATCCCCTTCCACTAAGTAAAGTTCAGCAATGGTTGGATCTTTTGTTTCACAATCAGCTAATTTACCAGGCAATGAAAAGGTGTCCAAAGCCCCCTTACGACGAGTTTCTTCACGTGCTCTTTGGGCAGCTAAACGAGCTTTTTGCGCCGTACTATTTTTATCAAGGATAGCTTTTGCATCTAAGGGTGATTTCATTAAAAATTCTTCAAAAGCATCACCGACAACATTATCAACTGCTTTTTTGGCATTAAGATTACTTAATTTTGTTTTTGTTTGGCCTTCAAAAGAGGGATCGCTATGACGAATTGATAGAATTCCAATCATTCCTTCTTTGATATCATCTCAACCAAATTTTTGGGCACTTTTAGCACCATTTTTGGCCACTTTTTCGGCATAACGATTAATTGTTCGAACTAGGGCTTGACGAATTCCATCTTCATGAGTTCCCCCTTCGTGAGTATTAATGTTATTAACAAAGGTGATTAAGTTGTCGTTATAATCGGCATTATATTGAAGAGCCACTTCCACTTCAACACCGTCATATTTTCCATCAACATAGAAAATATTGGGATTAATTGGTTGTTTGTTGGCATTTTCTTCACGAACATAATCAAGGATTCCGTTAGGAAAGTGGTAGGTTATGGTTTTATCAATACGATAATCAATAAGGGTGATTTCAATACCTTTATTTAAATAAGCTAATTGTTTCACTTTGTTTTTGATAGTGATGTAGTCAAAAATAACGGTTTCTTGAAAAATAGTTGGATCGGGTTTAAAGCGTACAACAGTTCCTGTTTCGTTTGTTGTATCGATCACTTCTAAGGCACTTTGTTTAGTTCCACCATGACTAAAGACTTGGTGGTAAACTTTTCCTTCACGTTTTACAAGAACATCAACATATTCACTTAGGGCATTGACAACCGAGGCTCCTACACCATGAAGACCACCAGATATTTTATAAGAATCAGAG
Source organism: Entomoplasma freundtii (assembly GCF_002804205.1). GTDB lineage: Bacteria > Bacillota_I > Bacilli_A > Mycoplasmatales > Mycoplasmataceae > Williamsoniiplasma > Williamsoniiplasma freundtii. The sequence continues at coordinate 7,893 of NZ_CP024962.1, read as the reverse complement.
TCAAATTTTCCTCCAGCATGGAGTTGAGTGAAAACTAATTCTAAAGCAGAGCGACCAGTATCGTGTTGTACTCCAACCGGAATACCACGACCATTATCTTCAACTACCACTTCACCATCTTTGGTGATTGTAACTACGATACGATTAGCATAACCGGCCATGGCCTCATCAATGGAATTATCTAAAATCTCTCACACTAAATGGTGTAAACCTGCTTTAGATGTTGAACCAATATACATTCCGGGTCTTTTTCGAACCGCTTCTAATCCCTTTAATACCTTAATCGAATCTGATCCATAATTTTCGGACATTTGGCCACCTTCACATTCTTAACAATTTATATATATTATACCGCATTTTACGCAACTTTAGCGTGGTTTTTGGTCTCTCGTTACCCCCTCACGAGAAAGAAAAAACCGCAAAAATAAAGGCTTTTTTGCGGTTTAAATGGATTTGGATAAATTTGGATGGTGGTTTCAAACTTAATCCACCGAAATTACCCGTAGACTAGAACATCTTTCGGATCTTGTCGATATGTATAAGCACCAAGTGATCCTAAAATCAAAACAATAAAGATGATTGGTAAGGCAACAATCAAGATTGAGTAACGTCAGGTAAAGGTGAAAGTAATCGTTATATTGTAAGCATCGTTAAAGACCGTTCCTAAAAGACTAACGACGAGCACAGAGATTCCAATGGCTAAACCAACCCCGATTATGGCCGCTAAAAGATATCCTCAAATCATAAAGTTGCTAATATGAGGCGTTGAATAACCAAGTGATTTAAATAAGAGAATATTGGCGCGGTTTTTAACTAAAAATAAGTAAGTCAATAGTAGGGCCACAACAGCAGTTAAAAGAACAAAAATAATCGTAATGTTATTAATCAAACGCATATAACTCTTAGTGACATCGGCAATCATTAAAGCTAAAAGTTTGTAATCAGATACAACCAATTCTGTTTTATCTCCTCCGTCAGCGAAATCGTTAATTGAACTACCATCATTATAATTCAAAGGTAGTGTGACATAACGCAAGGCGTTAGGTACTTTTTCTTCGCTAAAGATTCCATTGGCAAATTGGAAAGCACCCTTATCTTTGGCGGGACCTTCATCAGCTAACATTTCAGTTTTAAAAAAGAGGAATTGGTCATTGAAAATCTGATCATTATCTTTATTAACAACTGTTACACTATCAGCTCTTAAAAGGGCTTTCAAATTATTGATACCGTAAAAAATTCGGTCGTCTACAAATTCGGATTTAATAATTTCAACAACTCGAGCCCGCACTTTTATTGCATGACTAGTGTTTCGATTTAAAGGAATTGATAAATCAAAAGTTGGGTTATTGAAAGCTAACTCAGTTTTCGTAATTCCTAATTTATTAGCTAAACTTTGGGAAAGTTTAACATTTAAATATCTATCATTAGTACCACTTAGACCCATTTTTTGTTGAATTTCGGTATCTAAGAGACCAATTCCTTGAATCGAGTTTGGTGGCGTATTGCCTTTCACCCGTTGGTTGATGTGGGCTTCAAGTGACATTGTGCGACCATTTGTATTTGTAGCGATAAATCGACCAGCAATAAAATAAAGTTTGTTTTTAGGGTCGCCCTTTTCATCTTTAGCTTCTCAATCTCAATCGTATAAAGAAGATAATTGGAGTTTTAAATTTTGGTAATTATCATAAATAACACTAATGCTTTTTAATGTTTCAGTAACAACACCTTCGGCAATGCCGTTTTCTTTTAATCAAGCCTGAAGCTTCTCTAAAGCTTCTTCAAAGGGATTTTCCGAGTCGCCACCTACCGAACTCACTCAATTATCAATCACTGCAGATGTCAAATAATAATTATAGGGACCATCGCGAAGAGCTTCCAAAACATCTTGCCCATCATTAATTGGTTTAAGTTCTGAATTTTCTTCAATGTCATCGTCACCCAAAAGTAAAGGATCTTGACTTGAACGTCAATCCCACGGTTGGTCGTTATCTTTTGGTTGTTGTTCTGATGGTACTGTGAATAGTGATGATTCGGTTAAAGAATAGTTTTTATAAGGGGCATAATAATGAATTGCGGAACGTCCTTGATAATTGATTGATTCTTTGAAACCAACTCCAAAAAGAATCACTGAATAAGTGACTGTAAGAACTATCGTGGTAATCACACTTTTACGAATATTAGCGCCATTAATAGCAAAGGCAATTTTTGTATTTGTTGAAACATGGTTATAAACTCATTGACGCAAACGTCCCGATTTGATGTGTTTAATAATTTTTGATTCGCGAACTTCGAGAATATTGTGACGACTCAAAACAATAAAGTTGGTTACAAAGAAAATCGCTAAAACAAAAAGACAAATCGCAATGTAAATCAAAATCATCCAAGGGCTAATCATTCAATAATTTAGAACCATTGGGTACTGGCTTTCAAGAAGGAAAGATATTAGATTTTGAATTACAAAAGAAAAAGGGAAACCAATTAATAAACCGAGGAAAATTGGCAAGAGAACATTTGCCATATTTAAAAATGATAGTTCCGCATTACCAAAACCAAGACATTTCAAGAATTGTAAGGTTCGCTTATTATTTTCAATAAGTTGGTTAGTGGTGAAAAGAATCACAAAAAATATTAGAAAGATTGTCGACACAATTACGAGTACGACAATACTAATGTTGGAAATTCAAAAAGTATAATAGGCATAATAGGACCCTGGAGGCTTGGAATTAATTAATGATGGTCATTCACTTTTATCAAGGCCGCTTTGACCGCGGAAAATATTAGCATCACGAATTCGTTGCTCTACCTTTTTATAACGTGTTGGAAAACCTTTATAACTGTCTTGATTGGTACTAATGTAGATTTCAAATTTGATGTAATTTTCTTGGCTTTGAATTTGATCTCAAAAATAATTAAAAGGCATAAAAGCAGTTAAATATTCATTCATCACCATCATGTTGGAGGACATAATCGCCGTGCCAACAATAATATATTTATCAAGGCGTTTATCGGGCGGCATTTCCTTGTTAACAATAATTAATTCTTGACCAATTTTTAAATTAAAGTTTTTCAAACTTTTATCAGTGACAAAAAGGGGTCGATGAATGGCTTGGGGACTTAAAAGCTTTTGATATTCATCATAAGAAACACCAAGATTGTAAGTAAAGTCCTCTTGACGAAAAAGGGATGGTTCATTAGTTTCTCCATTATTGAGCAGTTTATAACTATTAGGGTTTTTTACCCAATTGTCATTATAAGTTAATAATTCAATATCAACTTCCTTGTCTAAAAAAGTGGTTGGTCGTTGAAGAAATAAATCATGGGTGCGAACATCTCAATTTTTGTCAAAAGCTTCTGGAGTACGGTAATAGAGGTAATAAGCAAGAAGATTTCCATTAAATTGCTTTAAATCATTCAACCAATCTTGAATCACTTTGATATTGTTGCCCTGAATAAAACTTGGATGATTGGCATCATATAAAAGTGATTGGATATAACCCTCGTGGGCAAGAACGAAGCGGTAAATTTCATGACGTTCTTCAGTTGTAAAGTCGTTAGTTTTATCGGTCTTTACAATTTCTTCAAATTTTTCTTGTTCATTTTTTGTCAAAAAAAGGTCTTGTGGTTGAGAATCCTGTTGTTCGTCCCAACGTAACCCATTTTTGATGACCATGGCATCAAAAGACCCATTTTTAAAACCTCGTTCAACAGTAAAGTGGTAGGCATTAAAGAGATAAGAACTAACTCCAGCCGCCAAACTAACTCCGATGATTACAAAAGCAAAAATTAAAGCAATAATGCTTCAATTATTTTTGAGATTACGAAAAGTTTGTTTGCGAAAAATTGCTCAAGTCATTTTTACCTCGTTTTGATTTTACGTTTATGAATCAAGAAGTTCAAAAATTTCTAGAAACTCGGTCAATCCTAAATTTTCAGGGCGTTTTTGAGGATCAATTTTTACTTGCTCAAGAACTAATTTAGCTTTTTGTTTGTCGCCTAAGTAAGTACCAAGGTTATTTAAAATGGTTTTTCGACGGTTATTAAAGAGTTGACGTACAAAAGCTACAAACAAATCCGGATTGGTTACTTTTTGTAAAAAATCATTTTTGAATGTCAAACTAATAACGGCGGAGTCAACTTTTGGTTGAGGCTGAAAATAATGGCTTTTAACTAAGAATTCATACCTTTTATCCCCAAAAAAACTTGCGACAACAGATAGATTGTTATAGTTGTGCTCATTTTTTTCAGCTGTCAACCGCTGAGCAACTTCTTGTTGCATCATAAAAATTGCTTTATGAAAGATTTGGGAATTAGCAAACACTTGGAATAAAATCGGACTAGTAATGTAATATGGTAAATTTGAAATCAAATAAACTGGTTGGTTGGGTTTACCGTATTTCTGGATTAACTGTTCAAAATTAATTTCTAAAACATCTTCGTTTATGATTTCAAGTTTTGGTGAGTCAATTGTGGTTGCTAAATAGTCCGCTAAATCGGAATCAATTTCGATAGCTACAACCTGGGGAAAACGCTTGATTAGTTCGCGAGTTAGGGCGCCTTTTCCAGGACCGATTTCAATCACTAAACCAGGTTCTGGTGAACTAGGGATTAAATTAACAATCTTTTGAATTAACCCAGGGTCTTTAATAAAATTTTGCCCAAAGTGTTTTTTTGCTTGGATTGTCATTTTCTAATCCTCCAATAAGATTCTAATTTTTTCTTGGGTTTGACCGCTTCAATTCAACCATTTATAAAAAGTTTTACTAGTTAATGTTGTTGGTCAATGTAACTTTTGTGCTAAAAGGTCACGTTGCTTTTTGTCATTTAGATTAAGTTTTAAATATTCAGTCCAAGTAAGGCAATCACTTTGGCACGCATCAAAGGTCATTAATTGGTTTAAAACCGTAAGGATGGCCTCATCATCAGCTTCTGCCACCCCTTTTTTCTTTTTTTTGGAGTTGAAAGCGGTCTTTGGCAAAAAAGCTTGCTTGACTGGACCATCCAAAACGTTTAAAAGTCGTTGCCGGATTTTTTGACCTGCTGTATCTGGATCAGTAAAAATGATTAGTCCACATTGATGATTAAGTTGGTTTAAAAAAGCAAAAAATTCTTGGTCGAGGCGCAAACCGTGGGTTTCAAGAGTCTTGACATTGGGACCAAGAATTTTTTGTAGTTTTTGGGTATCGGTTTTACCTTCAACCACAAAAACTTCGTGAATAGTTTTTATCATCGTTATTATGATACCTAATTACTAATGTATGTTGGTAGAATTACTTGTTTTAAATTTTCATCATCAACTTGAGTAATCAAAAGTGGATTGGTTGAACCGACAAATTTCAGCTCAAGATTATCATTAAATGAACGAATGGCTTCGATTAAATATTTGAGGTTGAAATTAATTGTCATTGGCATAGTGGCATCACTTTCAAAGTCAAAGAAGTCTTCTTCAAAATTACCAATTTCTACTAAATCAGCTTTCATCACCATTTTAGTTTGTTGGATATTAAGGTTAATTATCGGTGCCAGTCCAGTTTCAGCGGACAAATCTGCACGACTTAGGGCTTTTAAGAAAACTTTTTGGTTAACTTTTAAAGTTAAATTAAAGTCTTTGGGGAAAACTCCCTCAACCAGTGGGTATTGGCCATCAATTAGGGTGCTTTGGAAAACCATATTATCCATTAGGAAAGTTAGGTAGCCCTCAGAAACCACCATTTTAAGAACCTTGACCCCATCCAATAAGCGCATTAACTCAACAACAGTTTTATAGGGAACAGTTACGTTACATTGTGTTGATGAATCAATATCCAAAGAAATCTTTTTTTGGCTTATTCGGTGCATGTCGGTTGTAGAAACCATTAAAGCTTGGTTTTGTATGCGGAAATTCATTCCTGTCAAAATCATTTTCTTATTTGTTTCATCAATTGACACAATCGTTTGACTTAAGGCACGACGGAAACTAGTTGGTTTGAGGTTAATCTCAACACCACGTTCCTTAAAACCAAGAAGTGGATATTCTTCTGACTCTAGTAATCCACAATTAAATTCAGTATTTGAATTCTTAATTGTTAGTTCAGAATTCTCAATGTTGACTAACGTTACAATTTCCTGATCGAGACGACGAAGCATTTCTAAAATATATTTGCCTTTTAAAAGGATTTTCCCTGTAGTTGCAACTTCCAATTGAGCATTGTCACTATTTAGATAGGCTTTGAATGATAATGAATTATTAGTTGAGGTGATTGTGACTTGATTTGGTGAAACATCCAAAAGAATCCCTGTTAATGTGGGATTGACAGCTTTGAAGTCAATAATTCGATTAGCTTTATTTAAATTGTCTAGCAAAACGTTACGGTTAATTTTAAATTCCATTGGGTTTTCCTCATGTTTCTTTTGAAAATCTTAAGGATGGTTTTTCAGTCAAGATTTTCTTTTTTATTTTTTATCTTTATTATTATGGTGTTTAAAAGTGGAAAAGGCTCTGAATTTATCTTTAAAAGCCTTTTAAATACGTATTTTTAGAAGTATTTAACTCACGATTTTATTCCTAATTGCTTCCACGTTTTTCCTAAATTCAGCACTGGCTTCCATATTTTTTTTAATTTTTTTAATTCCACTCATGACAGTAGTATGGTCCCTTCCCCCAAATTCTGCACCGATTTGGGATAAACTATGCCCCAAAATTTCTTTGGTCAAGTACATGGAGACATGTCGAGCGGTGGCAACGTTCGAAACGCGGGCTTTGCCGTCAAGCAATTTCACAGCAATACCATATTTATCAGCCACGACCTCTTTGATGCGTTTTGTATTTAGTTCCCCGAGATTACTAGTTGGCATATCTTTGAAAAGATCTTGCAACATTCGTAAATCAAGTGGTCCTTCAAGGGCGTTAGTCATAATCCAAAAGTTAATTTTTGTGACCGACCCCTTAATTTTCCGTACGTCATTAGCAAAGAATTGGGCAATATACTCAATAACTTCATCTTTAACCCTGTTTGTGAGGTCTTGTCTCGCAAACTCAATCTTTGTAATGGCCTTAGCGGTATTAAAATCCAATGATTGGATGGGGATTGCCAAACCTTGGTTAAAACGGGTAATTAAACGCATGTCAAAACCATTTAATTGGTCAGGTAATTTATCACTAGAGAAGATAAGTTGCTTACCATTTTCAGCAAAATGATTAAAAACAGTGAAGAGAACTTCGTTTGTTTTGTCCTTTTTAGCCAGGAATTGAACATCATCAATTAATAAAATGTCATAAGCATTGATTTCGCTTTTAAATTGTTCGATTTCGAAATGACCTTTTTGCAAGTTTCCAACTACTTGTCTAGCAAAATCATCACTAGAAATATAGAGAACCTTAAGGTGTGGATAAAGGCTTCGGAACTCGTAGGCAATGGCATTTAGGAGGTGAGTTTTGCCTAACCCACTAGGCCCATAAATAAATAAGGGATTTCATTTTCCAGGGCTTTGCACAGTAGCTTGAGCAGCTTTAAAGGCTTGAAAGTTGCTTGGACCGCTAACAAAATGTTTAAAACTGAACTCATAGTTTTTGGAAGCCAAGCTCGTTTTTTTAGTTTGGACTTCAGAAATAGTCACTTTTAAAAGGTTAGCTTCTTCTTTCTCCCAGCGGTCAGTTGATAAGGCCTTTAAATTTGGTGTAACTTGGGTTTCTTCCTTTATTAATGTCGAAATTTGCTTTAATAACGGCTCTACTAAACGAACCCCAAAAGTGGATTGGATGACAAGAAAAAAGGCATTTTGTGGAGCGGCCACAAAACGAGCATTTGCTAAATAAGTATTATAAATCTCTTGGTTTACTGTTTGGTCAGCCGCTAATTTTGTCTTAATGGTTGATCAAAGTTCTTTGTCAGACATAGTTCTACCCCGACTAATCAT